>DAORNX010000527.1:0-289 GCA_035441225.1 Caulobacter sp. | reverse complement strand
CCCGGGTCACCTACAGCAACTTCACCGGTGGCGTGGCGGCCCTGCATGCGGGGCGGGTTCTCTAGCGCCATGGATCTGGCCGCATTCATGCGATTGCTGGCCGCCGGCTGGACGCTGATCCGCGCCGACGCCCTGATCCCGCGGGAGCTGGACGCGGTCCTGCCGCCCGGCGTGCGGACCCTGGCCGGTGTCCTGAGACTGTTTTCCGGCCGCCAGGCGCGTCAGGGCCGGCCGGGCGAGCGGCTGGCGCGGTCGCTCGAGCGGCTGGGGCCCGTGGCGATCAAGCTGG
>DAORNX010000526.1:0-1991 GCA_035441225.1 Caulobacter sp. | reverse complement strand
CGGGCCCTGGCCGACCGGTTCGAGAGCTGGGACGAGTTCGTTCAGACCACGAGGGCCGCGGCCGCCGGCGCGCCCGGCGAGGCCTTCCTGGCCCTGGCGGCGATCGACGGGGTCGGGCTGGTCGCGGCCCAGTCGGTGGCCGACTTCTTCCGCGAGGACCACAATCGCGCGCTGGTCGAGGCCCTGGTGGCCGAGCTGGACGCGATCCAGCCCCTGGCGAAAGCCAAGACCGACACGGCCATCGCCGGCAAGACGGTGGTCTTCACCGGCGCGCTGGAGAAGATGACCCGCGACGAGGCCAAGGCCCAGGCCGAGGCGCTGGGCGCCAGGACCGCCGGCTCGGTGTCGAAGAAGACGGACCTCGTCGTCGCTGGCCCCGGCGCCGGCTCAAAGCTCAAGGATGCCGAGAAGCACGGCGTCAAGGTGCTGACCGAGGACGAATGGCTGGCCCTGATCGGGGCCGGCTGACGGTCTAGAAATAGTCCTTCAGCACCACCGTGCGGATCTCGCCGGTGGAGAGGGTGAAGCTCACGCTCGAGCCGGCCGGCAGGGCGCGGATGGCCCCGATCGCCTGGGCGTTGTTCCCGGTCAGGGCCAGTCCGTTGACCGCGGTGATGGTTTCGCCGGTCTTCAGCCCCGCGGCTTCCGCCGGAGACCCGGGCGCCACCAGCAGGATCTCCGCCTTTCCATCGCGGGCCGGCCGGGCCAGCACGCCTGCCCTGTCCTTGGCGAACGGCCGGGTCGCCGCGTCCGGCAGCGGAGTCAGGAACAGCCGGTCGCGCGAATAGTCGGTCGTCAGCCTGAAGCGGCTGAGGATGGGCATGCCGACGTTGCCGAAGGTGCGGTTGCTTTCGGCGCTCTGGCCGTCGTCGTCGAAGAACACGGTGGGCACGTTGCGGAAGGTCACCCCGGCGAAGGTCACCGCCCGCAGACTGGCGATGCTGCGCGTCTTCAGGCCGCCGATGGCGCCCGAGAGGGTCTGCGACACCGGCCGCCCGTCGGAAAGGGTCCCGGCCGGCTTCCACCAGGCCGAATAGGCGAGGAAGGCCGAGCCGTTGCCGAGGTCGAAGTCGACCTGGATCGGCGGGCCGCCCTCGATCGAGACGGGCACGGAGCGGATGCCGTTGGCCGAGGTCACCGGCACTTCCACCGCGCCGGCCGGCGGCGTGAACCGGGCGGGATCCTCGAAGGCGATGGTCTTGCCCTGGAAGTCGAGGTCGACGGTCAGGGCGTTGAGCACCTCCTTGCCGAGAATCACCGGGATCGGTCGGCCGATCATCTGTTCGATGGCCGACAGGTCGACGAGGGCGACTGTCAGATCCCTGAGTGCGACTTCACCGATGCGGATGGTTACGCCGGAGGCCAGTTGGGCCTCCTGTCGCCCGCCCGTGCCGACGGCGGTGACGACGCCCGACACCTTGATGCCGGCGGCCTCGGCGAAGCGGCTGTCGAGCACCGTGGTCTCCGCCCCGCTGTCGAGCAGCACATGCGTCGTCCTGCCGGCGACGGTGGCGGGGATGTAGATGCGCGAGCCGAGGAAGAACTCGAAGGGCAGGGGCGCGGTGGCCCGGGCACCTGGCGCGAAGCTGGCCACGGCCCGGTCCGCGGGGCGGGACCAGACGGTCGGCGAGACGACCGGATCGATGTCCATCGCCGTGAAGGTCAGGCGGCGTTTGATCGGATCGCCGGCTTCCTCCAGCGTTTCGACGAACGGCATGCGCACGCCCTCGACCGTGCGCCAGTCGTCGTACCGGACCAGGATCGTCCGACCATCCTCGAGCCGCCGTTCGGCCTTCAGGGCGCCGGTCGCGGGATCGATCAGCAGGTCATAGGCGTCCGGCCCGCCGAAGGTGACATGCAGCACCGACACCGACGCGCCGTCGAAGACCTCCGTGGCGGCCAGGCTGACGCGGGCGCCGCCGGCGCCGCGCAGGGCGTCGTCGAACACCAGCAGGTCGCGCCGCCGCGCTGACTCGGCCTCGGCCGCCGAC
>DAORNX010000525.1:0-1997 GCA_035441225.1 Caulobacter sp. | reverse complement strand
ACGCGGCCACAGGCCCTGCGTCGCCGGCCGAAGGGTCCGCTCGACGCCGCCGCCGAACAGGCCCTGGCCGACAGCCTCGCCGACCAGCCCGAAGGACCGCTGCGCGAGGCCCTGATCCGGCTGGGGCGGGAGACCCTGCGCGGCCGCGGCGGTTGACAACCGGTCCCGCGGCGGGCTGTTGCGCCCCATAAACGCCGCCTTCTTGCAGCCTGTGGAATCGGGCTCTAATGGCCGTTCGCTCTTCTGGGGGACATCCCGACATGCGCATTGATCGCCGCACCATCCTGGCCGCCGCCGCGGCCGTCGCCACCCTCGCCCTGGCCGCCTGTGGCGGCGGCGGCGGCGGAGTCACCGCCGAAGACATGAGCCTGGGCAAGCCCGACGCCCCGGTCACGGTGATTGAATACGCCTCGCTGGCCTGCAGCCATTGCGGTCGTTGGGAGCAGGACGTCTTCCCCGCCTTCAAGGCCAAGTACATCGACACCGGCAAGGTCCACTACGTGTTCCGCGAGTTCATGACCTCGCCGCCGGAGCTGGCCGCATCCGGCGCCCTGCTGGCCCGCTGCGCCGGCAAGGACAAGTACTTCCCCGTCGTCCAGGCCGTGTTCCACGCCCAGGAAGAGATCTTCACCACCGGCGACATCCGCGGCCCCCTGCTGCGCATCGCCGAGACCGCTGGCATGAGCGAGGCCGACTTCGACAAGTGCGTGGGAGACGAAAAGGCCCTGGCCGCCTTCAACGCCCGGGTCGAGAAGTACCAGAAGGAGGCGAAGATCGAGGGCACCCCGACCTTCTTCTTCAACGGCGACAAGTACGACAAGGGCGAGATGTCCATGGCCGAGATCGACGCCGCCTACGAAAAGGCGCTGGCGGCGACGAAGAAATAGGGAAGGTCCACCGGACCCGTGCACTTCCAGCGGCTGCGCCTTTCCGGGTTCAAGTCCTTCGTCGATCCGACCGAGTTCCGGATCGAGCCCGGACTCACGGGCATCGTCGGGCCGAACGGCTGCGGCAAGTCGAACCTGCTGGAAGCCCTGCGCTGGGTGATGGGGGCCAATTCCGCCAAGGCCATGCGGGCCGGCGGCATGGACGAGGTGATCTTCAACGGCGCCGGCTCGCGGCCGGCCCGTAACCACGCCGAAGTCACCCTGACCATCGACAACAGCGACCATGTCGCCCCGGCCCAGTTCAACCAGCATGACGTCATCGAGGTGGTTCGCCGCATCGACCGCGGCGAGGGCTCGACCTACCGGGTCAACGGCCGCGAGGTCCGGGCCCGCGACGTGCAGCTGCTGTTCGCCGACGCCTCGACCGGGGCCAACTCCCCGGCCCTGGTCCGCCAGGGCCAGATCAGCGAACTGATCGCGGCCAAGCCGCAGAATCGCCGCCGCATCCTCGAGGAAGCCGGCGGGGTCAGCGGCCTGCACACCCGCCGCCACGAGGCCGAGCTGCGCCTGCGGGCGGCCGAGACCAACCTGGCCCGCCTCGACGACGTCATCCGTGAGCTGGACTCGTCCCTGGCGCGCCTGCGCCGCGAGGCCCGCCAGGCGGAACGTTACAAGAAGCTGTCGGCCGAGATCCGCGCGGTCCAGGGCGCAGTCCTGTTCGCCCGCTGGAGCGAGGCGCGCGACACCCTGCTGCGCGTCGAGGCCGAATCGACCAGCTCGGCCCGCCTCGTCGAGGACACCGCCCGCGCCGCCGCCATCGCCACCACCGAGGCCCAGAAGGCCGAGGAGGCGATCAGGCCGCTGCGCGAGGAGGAGACGGTCGCCGCCGCCATCCTCAACCGGCTGGCCATCGAGAAGGACCGGCTGGAGCGCGAGCACGAGACCGCCGCGGCCGAGGTCGAGCGCTTGACCGCCGAACTGGCGCGCATCGACGCCGACGCGGCCCGCGAGAGCCAGATCGTCGAGGATGCCGGTGTGGCGCTGGAGCGGCTGGCCGCCGAACTGGCCGATGTCGAGGCCGAGATCGCCGCGGCGCCCTCGCGCCTTCCC
>DAORNX010000524.1:0-2009 GCA_035441225.1 Caulobacter sp. | reverse complement strand
CGCGTGCCGTCGATCTGCTCGACCACGCCCTTGCGGCGGGCGATCACCACGGCGCCGGAGTCGCGGGCCACCACGTCTTCCATGCCGGTGCCGACCAGCGGCGCGTCCGACTGGATCAGCGGCACAGCCTGACGCTGCATGTTCGAGCCCATCAGGGCGCGGTTGGCGTCGTCGTTCTCGAGGAACGGGATCAGGGCCGCGGCGACCGAGACGACCTGCTTGGGCGAAACGTCCATCAGGTCGACCTGCTCGCGCTGGAGCAGGCCCGGCTCGCCGTTGACCCGGCCCGGAACGAGATCTTCGGCGATCGAGCCGCCGTCCATCCGGATGTTGGCCTGGGCGATGACGTGCTTGGCCTCTTCCATGGCCGACATGTAGACGACCTCGGCCTGCGGCTTGCCGTCGGTCACCCGGCGGTACGGGCTTTCGATGAAGCCGTACTTGTTCACCCGCGCGTGCGTCGCCAGCGAGTTGATCAGGCCGATGTTCGGGCCTTCCGGCGTCTCGATCGGGCAGATGCGGCCGTAATGCGTCGGGTGCACGTCGCGCACCTCGAAGCCGGCGCGCTCGCGGGTCAGACCGCCCGGGCCAAGCGCCGACAGGCGGCGCTTGTGGGTGATTTCCGACAGCGGGTTGGTCTGGTCCATGAACTGCGACAGCTGCGAGGAGCCGAAGAACTCGCGGACCGCGGCGGCGGCCGGCTTGGCGTTGATCAGGTCGTGCGGCATGACCGTGTCGATATCGACGCTGGACATGCGCTCCTTGATCGCCCGTTCCATGCGCAGCAGGCCGACGCGGTACTGGTTTTCCAGCAGCTCGCCGACCGAGCGCACCCGACGGTTGCCGAGGTTGTCGATGTCGTCGATCTCGCCCCGGCCGTCGCGCAGGCCAACCAGGACCTTGAGGACTTCCAGCACGTCTTCCTTGCGCAGGACGCGGACGTCGTCGGCGACGTCCTGCTCCAGGCGCATGTTCATCTTCACGCGGCCGACCGAGGAGAGGTCGTAGCGCTCCTGGTCGAAGAACAGCGACTTGAACATCGCTTCGGCGGCTTCGACGGTGGGCGGCTCGCCCGGGCGCATCACGCGGTAGATGTCGAACAGCGCATCCTCGCGGACGGCGTTCTTGTCGACGCGCAGGGTGTTGCGCATGTAGGCGCCGACGGTGACGTGGTCGATGTCGAGCACGTCGATGGTCGTGAAGCCCTTCTCCTCGAGCACCTCGATGATCGCCGTGTCGAGCTCGTCGCCGGCCTCGGCGTAGATCTCGCCGGTTTCCGGGTTCACCTCGTCGCGGGCCAGGTAGCGGCCGACCAGGGCGTCCGGCGACAGCAGCAGGGTCTTGAGGCCGTTGTCGGCGAGCTTCTTGGCGGCGCGGGCGCTGATCTTGGCGCCGGCGGCGGCGACTTCCTCGCCCGTGTCAGCGTCGATCAGGGCGAATTCCGGCTTCACGCCGCGCCAGCGCTCGGGCTTGTAGGGGGTGGCCCAGCCGCCCGGCTTGCCCTTCTTTTCCTCGCGCTTTTCGAACGGCACGACGTCGTAGAAGGTCGTCAGGATCTCTTCGCCGTCCATGCCCAGACCGTAGAGGAAGGTCGTGGCCGGCAGCTTGCGGCGGCGGTCGATGCGGACATAGACGATGTCCTTGGCGTCGAACTCGAAGTCGAGCCAGGAGCCGCGATAGGGAATGACACGGGCGGCGAACAGCAGCTTGCCCGAGCTGTGCGTCTTGCCCTTGTCGTGGTCGAAGAACACGCCCGGCGAGCGGTGCATCTGCGAGACGATCACCCGCTCGGTGCCGTTGACGATGAACGTGCCCTTGTCGGTCATGAGCGGGATGTCGCCCATGTAGACGTCCTGCTCCTTGATGTCCTTGACGGACCGGGCGCCGGTTTCCTCTTCCATCTCGAACACGATGAGACGGAGCTTCACCTTCAGCGGCGCGGCATAGGTCATGTCGCGCTGGATGCATTCCTCGACGTCGTACTTCGGCTCCTCGAACTCGTAGGAGAC
>DAORNX010000523.1:0-2015 GCA_035441225.1 Caulobacter sp. | reverse complement strand
TCTGACTCTGGATCGTGGCGAGGAGTCTGGCGTGTCGTTCAACCTGTCGGGGGGCCTGGTCGGCCTGCTTGTCTGGGCCCTGACCGCTCCGGCGCTGGCGGCGAGCGCCGCGCCCGGTCTCCCGACCGAGGTCGAGGGGGTGGTCGTCGTCGCCGACACCGACGTGCGGGTGGTGGTCGCGGTCGGCGGTGACATCGGCGAGACCACCTACGTCGCCAGCGCGCCGCCCGGCCTGGCCTGCGGCGGCGCGCAGTACCAGTACATGAGCCGCGAGAACCGGCAGTGCTGGCTGCGCGTGCGGCGCAAGACCCCGCTGATCCTGACCGCCCAGGCCAGCGGCCACTACGGGGTGGACTGGACCGTGCAGTGGGTCGGTTGCGCGCCGATCGGCAACGGCGCGGCCTGCACCCTGAACGCCCAGGACGAGTCCCAGGTGGCGGCGCTGTTCACGCGCGCGCCGGCGTCGTAGGCTCCAGGGCCTGTCGCGGAGCCTGTCCATGAAACGCCTGATCCTCGCCGCCGTCCTGGCCCTGACCGGCGCCCCGGCGCTGGCCGCGCCGGTGGCCTACACCCTCGACCCGGCGCACACCCAGACGACCTTCACGGTCGACCGGTTCGGCTTCACCACCATCCTTGGCGCCTTCACCACCGCGTCCGGCACGATCTGGATCGACGAGGCGGACCCGGCCAACTCCCGCGTCGAGGCCCAGGTCACGGTCGCCAGCCTCTACGCCGGCGACGCCACCCGTGAGGAGCACCTCAAGGGCGAGCGCTGGCTGAACGCCGCCGCCTACCCTGCGATCAGCTTCAAGTCGACGAAGGTCGTCACCACCGGTCCCGACACCGCCGACGTGACGGGTGACTTCACGCTCAACGGCGTGACCAGGGCGGTGACCTTCAAGGTCAAGCTGAACAGGATCGGCAAGGCGCCCGGCTCCGGCAAGCAGGCCGCGGGCTTCACCATCACCGGCTCGGTGCATCGCCGCGACTTCAACGTCGGGACGGCGCTGCCGGCCGGGTTGATCGGCGAGGACGTGCCGATCCGCATCGAGGCCCTCGCCGTGGCCGCGCCCGCGCCGTAGAAGCGGGCATGCGACGCATCGAAACCCTCTATCTGGCCGGACCCGAGGTCTGGTTCCCCAATGTCGGGGCCCATTTCGCGCTGCGCCAGGCCATGTGCGAGGCCGTCGGCTTCTCCATGCTGCAGGCCGACACCAGCGAGTTCCGCGAGCTCGAGCCGGGCGAGGTCATGGCCCGGGAGATCTACGCCGAGCGGGTGGCGCGCATGCGCCGGGCGGACGCGGCGATCGTCAACCTGACCCCCTGGCGCGGGCCGACGGCCGATCCGGGCACGGCCTTCGAGGCCGGCTTCCTGTCGGGCCTGGGCAAGCCGGTGATGGCCTACATGAACGTCGCCTATGAGCACGAGGCCGAGTTTCGCGACCGCGTCGACGCCCACATCGGCGCCCAGCTGGACGAGGACGGCGTCTGGCGCGACGGCGAGGGCTGCCTGATCGAGGACTTCGGCCTGCCCGAGACGATCATGCTGTGGGCCGAGGCGCGCCGGCTGTTCGTCATCGTCACGCCCGACGTGCTGGGCGACGTGACCGGTCTGCAGCTGTGCCTCGACGCGCTGCGACAATACGCGGACGATTGAGCGCGGGGACATGTACCCCAGGTACGTGTCCCCTAAATCCCGCAGCCAATTTGATTGGGGGACACGTACCGAAGGCGGTACATGTCCCCTACGTCCAATCCAGCGCCGTCTCCCCCCGCAGGATCGCCTCGGCGGCCGCCGAGTGCTTGCCACCCTCGCGGTCGTGCAGCACCAGCGGCGGCAGCAGCACCAGCGGCGCCTTGCCGGTCTTGATCGCGCGGACCAGCACCCGCTTTGCCGGCGCGTCGGCGAACGGCTGGACCGGGCGCACGCGGAACGAGCCGGCCTTTTCGCCGAGCAGCGCCAGCAGGTCGCCCAGCCGGTCGGCGCGGTGGATCACCGTGACGGTCCCGCCCTC
>DAORNX010000522.1:0-2022 GCA_035441225.1 Caulobacter sp. | reverse complement strand
CGCGCGCCCGCGACCGGCCGGCCCTCCGGCGTCCAGGGGTCCATCCGCATCACACTGACCGCCAGCACGGCCGCCTGGCCAAAGCCGAGGTCGGCCGGCGCCTCGCGGGCCACCCGGCAGTCGGTCAGCCGGCCGTCGGGCGCGACCAGGCAATCAGCCACCCCGACCCCTTCCCTGACCCCGGCGTCGGCCGCCTGGGCTGGATAGAGGGCGACGACCTTGTCCGGATTGATGCGGGCGATCCAGTCGGGCTTCTCAACCTTCCTCGCCTGCCCCGCGGGGGTGGCGGGATTGTAGAAAAGGAAGCTGACGGCGATGTCGGCGAAGGCATACTTTTCCAGATCCCCGGGTGTGATCTTGAGCTTGAACTTGCCGACCAGGCTGCGGGCCGCGCCGCCGAACGGCGATCCTTTCGGCGTCTGCCCCACGATCGTGCAGTTCCGCAGATCGGCCTGGCTGCCGACGGTGCATCGCAGTAGCGACGTTCCGACCGGAATATCGCCTGCCGACGCGGGCCACGCCGCCGCCATGTCCTCGAAACTCGGCGCCGAGTCCCAGACGGCGTCGAGGATGATGGCGCGCGCTGAAAACGTGGCCGCGGCGAAGTGGAGTGGGATCTTGATCCTGGCGCCGTCGTCGGGTTTGCCGTCCACCATCCGAGGCGTCATACGGAAGACGGCCTGCGCCATCCGGACGCCCGCCCTGCCGAAGCCAACGCCAGCGGGCGATTCGGACAGCACTTCGCAATCCTTCAACGCGCCGGAGATGGCGACCGAACACTCGATCGTCACCCGCCCCTCCACGCTCTTGTCGAGGGCCTCATCGGGATAGTAGCGCGCGATCTCGTCGCCCGTCGGGCGACGCGCCCAGTCAGGATTGACGACTGTCTGTCCCTGGGCTCCGGACGCGAGCGCCCACAGGCCCAGACCCAACAACGCTAGACGCATGGCCACCCCCTTCACACCTCAAGGTAGCACCCGGTGGCGGCGCCGCAAGGCGCCAAACGCGGGATGACCACCGGGCCCGGGCCCACTATCTTCCGCCCATGACCGAAGCCGACGCCCCCGCCCAGCCCGCCGACCGCCCCCTGACCCAGGATGGCCCCCCTGTGCGGCTCTATCTGATCGACGGTTCGGGCTACATCTTCCGCGCCTACCACGCCCTGCCGCCGCTGACGCGCAAGTCTGACGGCCTGCCGGTGGGGGCGGTGCAGGGCTTCTGCAACATGCTGTTCAAGCTGCTGCGGGACATGAAGGAGGGCGGCCCGACCCACCTGGCGGTGATCTTCGACCACTCCGACAAGACCTTCCGCAACACCCTCTACGACCAGTACAAGGCCCACCGCCCGCCGCTGCCAGAGGACCTGGTCCCGCAATTCCCGCTGGTCCGCGAGGCGACCCGGGCGTTCGGCGTGCCGAGCATCGAGCTGGCCGGCTACGAGGCCGACGACCTGATCGCCGCCTACAGCTGCAAGGTGCGCGACGCCGGCGGCGAGGTGGTCATCGTCTCGTCCGACAAGGACCTGATGCAGCTGGTCGGCGAGCGGGTGTCGATGCTCGACACGATGAAGAACGTGCTGATCGGCCCCGACCAGGTGTTCGAGAAATTCGGCGTGGGGCCCGACAAGGTGGTCGAGGTCCAGGCCCTGTGCGGCGACAGCGTCGACAACGTGCCCGGCGCCCCGGGCATCGGCGTGAAGACGGCGGCCCTGCTGATCAACGAGTACGGCGACCTGGAGACGTTGCTCAGCCGGGCCCACGAGATCAAGCAGGAGAAGCGCCGCGAGACGCTGATAAACTTCGCCGACCAGATCCGCCTGTCGCGGCAGCTCGTGCAGCTCGACTGCGACACGCCCCTGCCCGAGCCGGTCGAGGACCTGGCGGTGCGCGAGCCGGACGGCCCGACCCTGGCCGCCTTCCTCGAGCAGATGGAGTTCCGCGGTCTGGCCCGGCGGGTCGGCGACGCGGCGGCCGGCAACGGCATGGCCCCGGCGCCGATGCCGAAGATGGGCGCGCCGAGGCC
>DAORNX010000521.1:0-2025 GCA_035441225.1 Caulobacter sp. | reverse complement strand
GCCTGGCGGGCCAGGCCGTCGTCGCGGACGGGGGCGGCGCGGCCGCGGCCCTGACCGGCGTGATCAGCGGCGTCAAGCGGCTGGGTGACCGGATGGCCATCCAGGATCCGGCCCAGCTCTCGACCATCCGCGCCAGGCTGATCCAGGCCGGCTGGTTCAGCCGGGAGGCCGTCGCCGTCTATCTCGGCGCCAAGGCCGTGGCGCTGCTGCTGGCCACCCTGGCGACCATCCTGACCTTGCCCTGGGCGATCAGCGGCGGGGGCGGCATGGGGGCGATCCTGCTGGCCGGCGGCTTCGCCGTGGCGGCGCTGCTCGGGCCCGACCAGGTGATCAAGGCCCGTCGGCGCAAGCTCGAGCTCGAGTATATGGACGGCTTTCCTGACCTTCTGGACCTGCTGGTGGCGTCGGTCGAGGCCGGCCTATCGCTGGACGCCGCCGTCAACCGGGTCGGCGAGGAACTCGCGCGGCGTTACGTCCACCTGGCTGAACACCTGCGCTTCCTGACCCTCGAACTGCGCGCGGGTCGCTCGCGGCGCGACGCCTGGTCGAGCTTCGCCGAGCGGCTGGGCATCGACGACGCCCGCGCCCTGGCGACGATGTTGCGTCAGTCCGAGGAAATGGGCACGAGCCTGGGCGACACCCTGACCGTCTTCTCCGAAGACATGCGCGCCAAGCGCATGCTGCGGGCCGAGGAAAAGGCCATGAGCCTGCCGGCCAAGCTGATGGTGCCGCTGATCCTGTTCATCTTCCCCTGCCTGATGGGGGTGCTGATCCTGCCGGCGGCCTATCGCATCAGCCAGACCCTGATGGCCAACTAGAGCGCTGGCGCGCCGGTCCGTGCGCCCTTTTCACGTCAACCTCGCGCTTGTCGCGAGAACCCATGCACGCGCTGAACGGGGAGTCCTCACTGGGAGGCGCCGCGTTCATGGGTCGTCGGAACAGGTCCGACGATGACGGCAGGGGGCGTCGTGTTCTAGAGCGCCAGCACGAGGATCGGCAGCACGGTTCCGGCCGCCAGCAGCAGCCAGGTGGTCCGGCGCTGGCGCGTATTGCTCAGGCTCATCCAGACACCCAGCACGGCCGACATAGCCATGCCGAGGGACATGACCAGGAAGGTCCACCTCGTCAGCGTCTCGCCGAGAGGCGCCGCCGGCTCTTCGGCTTCGGCTTCGCCCCTTGCCGGCGCGCTGGCGGCCGGCGCGGGTTGCGCGCCCGACGGGCGGCGGACAGGCCGAAGCGCGTATTTCTGGTGGATGTGAACCTGGCCGAGCTTTTCGATCACCGGCGGCGGCCGGTAGCCGCCCTCGGCCTCGTGGAGCTTGAACAGCTGCAGCATGCCCGTGACGGCGAACAGCATCAGGCTCGGGGCGACGAACACCGCGACCCACAGATGCAGCTGGCGAATGAACCGCAGCCGGGCTGCGCGGCGATTGTGGCGCTCGGTCTCGTTCGACACGTCTCTCACGGGCCCTACTCCGGATGGCCGATCACCGCGGACTGCGAGCAATCCGGCATCCCGGCGCGTGGATAGACGCGCGGACCCGACGCGAGCCATGACACCGATCAATTCCAAAGGCGTCTCGCGCCGCGCGACCGTCGGAGGCCTGGTTTGACCCCGTCGCCGATGTCTGGTTACTCTTGGGTAACTCACTGCGCCGCCACCGGCGCCGACGCTGGGGAGGGTGATCTTGCGAGCAATCGCCAAAACGGGCCTCGGCCGACTGCCGGGCCTGGCGCTGAGGGCCCTCCTGGCCGTCGCCATCACCGGCCTTCCCGCGTCGGCGGTGACCGTCCCGCCGCCAGCGGCGGCCCGACCCAACATCGTGATGATCGTGGTCGACGATGCGGCCCTGATGGACTTCGGAGCGTTCGGCGGCGAGGCGCGGACGCCCAACATCGACCGGCTGGCGCGGTCCGGCGCGATGTTCACCGCCTACCACACCTCGCCGCTCTGCTCGCCGTCGCGGGCCATGCTGCTGACCGGCGTCGACAACCACCGGGCCGGCGTGGCGACGATCGAGGAGA
>DAORNX010000520.1:0-2027 GCA_035441225.1 Caulobacter sp. | reverse complement strand
GGAAGTCGTCGAAGGCGTGCATGTCGCGGGTGACGATGCGCAGTTCGTAGTCGGCCGCGCCGGTGACGGTGGCGCATTGCACGACCTCGGCCCATTTGACCACGTTGGTCTCGAACAGCTCGAGGTTCTCCTTGGTCGGCAGGGAGAGCTTGACGGTGCAGTAAACCTCGAAGCCGAGGCCCAGCTGTTCCCGGTCGAGGATGGTCACCCGGCGCTGGATGATGCCGGCGTCTTCCAGCCGCTTGATCCGCCGCCAGCAAGGGCTGGACGACAGACCGACCCGTTCGGCGATTTCGGCGACCGACAGGCTGGCGTCATGCTGGATGAGATCGAGAATCTTTGCGTCAACCGCGTCTAGCTGCTCGGCCAAACCTTTTTCCCCCTAATATGCCGATCCGCGCGCCGATCTTGCCGTGAGGGGCAGGGGAAGGGGCACGGGTTTGGCAAGCAATTTCGCCGCGCTTATATGATCTTGCAAGCCGAACCGCGCCCTCCAAAGGAAAGATTTTTCAATGCGCCACGACAATGTGACGCTCGACGACAAATATCTGCTCGAAGACGGCCGCGCGTTCATAACCGGTGTGCAGGCCTTGATCCGGGTGATGCTGGATCGCCGACGCCTCGACCAGCGCGACGGATTGAATACCGCCGGATTCGTGTCCGGCTATCGCGGCTCGCCGCTCGGCGGGCTGGACCAGCAGGCGGCCCGGGCCCGGAAGCTGCTGACCAGCCACGAGATCGTCTTCAAGGAAGGCCTCAACGAGGACCTCGCCGCGACGGCCGTCTGGGGCAGCCAGCAAGCCAACCTTTTCCCGGGCGCGAAGTACGATGGCGTCAGCGCCATGTGGTACGGCAAGGCCCCCGGCGTCGACCGCACCGGCGACGTGTTCAAGCACGCCAACTTCGCCGGGACGACCCCGAAGGGCGGCGTGATCGCTGTCGCCGGCGACGACCACAACTGCAAGTCCTCGACCCTGCCGTCGCAATCCGAATACGCCTTCCAGGACTTCGAGATGCCGGTGCTGTCGCCGGCCGATGTGCAGGAGGTGCTCGACTACGGCCTGATGGGCCTGTCGATGTCCCGCTTCAGCGGCCTGTGGGTCGGGCTGATCGCCCTGGCCGACACCATGGACAGCGGCGTGACGATCGACGTGTCGCTCGACCGCCACCGGCATGTCCTGCCCGAGAATTTCGCCATGCCGCCCGGCGGTCTGCACATCCGGCTGAAGGACCAGCCGATGGACAAGGAGCTGCGGCTCCGCAACTACCGCATTCCCGCCGCCCTGGCCTTCGCCCGCGCCAACGGCATCGACCGGGTGGCCCTGGCGGCGGCCCGGCCGCGCCTGGGCATCGTCTGCTCGGGTCAGGCCTACAAGGACGTGCTGGAGGCCTTCCAGGCCATGGGGCTGGGCCTCGACGAGGCCGCCGCCCTCGGCGTGTCGATCTACAAGGTCGGCATGCCCTGGCCGCTGGAGCCGCAGGGCCTGCGCGCCTTCGCCGCCGGCCTCGAGACCCTGATGGTCATCGAGCACAAGCGGCCGCTGATCGAGGTCCAGGCGCGCGCCGCCCTCTACGACCTGCCGGCCCATGCGCGGCCGAAGATCATCGGCAAGAAGGACGAGAACGGCCAGCCGTTGATGGAGGAGACCGGCTCCCTGACTGTCGCCGCCATCGCCCTCGACCTGTACAACCAGCTGCCGGCCGGGCCTCACCGCGAGCGGGCCCAGGCCTATCTGGACAAGGTGTCGGCCGCCTCGATGGCCGCCGTCACCCTGGCCAGCGACCAGCAGCGCAAGCCGTTTTTCTGCTCGGGCTGCCCGCACAACACCTCGACCCGCCTGCCCGAGGGCAGTCGCGCCCTG
Source organism: Caulobacter sp. (assembly GCA_035441225.1). Taxonomy (GTDB): domain Bacteria; phylum Pseudomonadota; class Alphaproteobacteria; order Caulobacterales; family Caulobacteraceae; genus Caulobacter. The sequence goes on along the minus strand of DAORNX010000520.1, from coordinate 165 downwards.
GCCGGCATCGGCTGCCACTACATGGCCAGCTTCAACGACCCCTCGACCGACCTGAACACCCACATGGGCGGCGAGGGCCTGACCTGGATCGGCGCGGCGCCGTTCACCAGCGAGAAGCACGTCTTCCAGAACCTCGGCGACGGCACCTACAACCACTCCGGCTCG
>DAORNX010000519.1:0-2028 GCA_035441225.1 Caulobacter sp. | reverse complement strand
TCCTGGAGGGTCTTTCGGAGGACGACGTGCTGCTGATGCCGGAGCCGGTCTATTTCGGCGGTACGACGATCCGCGAGGTGACCAGCGAGGACATCGCCGCCGATATCCGCGCCGGAGGCCGCACAGCCGAAGCCCTCTCCGACCGCCCGGCCTGCGGCGACCGGCTGGTCGCGCTCGCCCGGCCCGGTGACCGCATCATCATCATGGGCGCCCGCGACGACACCCTGTCGCTGTTCGCGGCCGAGGTCCTGGAACGGCTGCCGGCCTGACGGCTCACCGCTGCTTGACCGATACATAATTCTGAAGTTATGAGTAATTCATAGCTGACGGATTATCGATTCCCCATGCCCACGCCGCAGGATCTGCTGTTCCGAACCCTGGCCGACCCGACCCGTCGGGCGATCTTCGAGCGGCTGTGCCGCGAGGGCGAACAGACGGTCGGGGCCCTGACGGCCCGCGCCGGAGTCTCGCAGCCGGCGGTCTCGAAACACCTGGGCGCGCTGAAGCTGGCCGGGCTGGTGCGCGACCGTCCCGCAGGCCGGCAGACCCACTACAGCGCCCGGCCCGACGCGCTGGCCCCCCTGGACGACTGGACCCGGGAGATGGCCGGCTTCTGGCGGAGCCGCCTCGACGGCCTCGAGGACCTGCTGAACAGGATGGATCAATGACCGCCGCCACGACCGACACCCGCTCCGTGATCGTCGAGCGGGACTTCGCCCATCAGCCGGAGAAGCTCTGGCGGGCCCTGACGCAGCCGCACCTGATCGAGGCCTGGCTGATGAAGAACGATTTCGCGCCGGCGATCGGCCACCGCTTCAACCTGCGCGGCGAATGGGGCGGCGTGCTGGACTGCGAGGTGCTTGCCCTCGAGCCGCCCCGCCGCCTGGCCTTCAGCTGGGATTTCGTCCACGAGGACCCGGCCTTCGACCTGCGCAGCGTGGTCACCTTCACCCTGACGCCGACCGCCACGGGCACGCATCTGCGGGTCGAGCAGGCCGGCTTCCGGCCCGGCCAGAAGCAGGCCCTCGGCGGCGCGCTTCACGGCTGGCGCGGCTTCCTCGACGCCCTCGACCCGGTGCTGAACAGGCTCGACTGAGGAAACAGCCATGGCCGAACCGGTGCTCCTCTCAGGCGGCAACCCGCAGATCCCCAAGGGGGACGGCGACGGACCGGTGCAGGCCTATATCGCCGCCATGCCGGGCTGGAAGCGTGAGGTCGGTCGCCGCCTCGACGCGCTGATCACCGGGACCGTCCCCGGCGTGCGCAAGGCGGTCAGATGGAACTCGCCCTTCTATGGCGTCGACGGCCCGGACGGCGACAAGGGCTGGTTCCTCAGCTTCCACTGCTTCAACCGCTACGTGAAGGTGACCTTCTTCCGCGGCGCGGCGCTCGACCCGGTCCCGCCGGGCGCGTCGAAACAGGCGGACGTGCGCTACCTCGACATTCACGAGGACGCGCCCCTCGACGCGGCGGGGTTCGCCGACTGGGTGCGGCAGGCGAGCCGCCTGCCGGGCGTCCGCCTGTGACCGTTGCGAGTCCGACGAAAGGGAGTGCCGCATGACCAAAGCCAGCGAAGCCGACACGCCGGCCCGGCTGATCGATGCGCGGATCGCCGCGCTGGGCGACTGGCGGGGCGAGACACTCGCCCGGGTCCGGGCCCTGATCCACGAGGCCGATCCCGAGGTGGTCGAGACGTGGAAGTGGCGCGGCGTTCCGGTGTGGGAGCACGGCGGCATCCTCTGCACCGGCGAGACCTACAGGGCGGTGGTCAAGCTGACCTTCGCCCGCGGCGCGGCGCTGGACGACCCCGCCGGCCTGTTCAATGCCAGCCTCGAGGGAAACACCCGGCGGGCGATCGACATCCGCGAGGGCGACCGGATCGACGCGGCGGCCTTCAAGGCGCTGATCCGGGCCGCGGTGGCGCTGAACACGGCGCCGCGCGCGCGGAAGGCGTCAAGCGGCCTCTAGGGGCTGGCCGGCCCGGCGGGCTCCTCCGGCGCCAGGCCGAACCGGATCGGGACCTTGACC
>DAORNX010000518.1:0-2051 GCA_035441225.1 Caulobacter sp. | reverse complement strand
CCTGTTCGGGCCGCAGGCCTCGCTGGAGGAGGCCGTGGCCAGACTCCGCGCCCTGCCGGGGATCGGCGAATGGACGGCGCAGTACATCGCCATGCGCCAGCTGCGCGAGCCCGACGCCTTCCCGGCCGCCGACATCGGGCTGATGCGCGCGCTGGAAGTCGAGGGCGTGCGGCCCGGTCCCGCCGAGCTGCTGGCCCGGGCCGAACAGTGGCGGCCGTGGCGGGCCTACGCCGCCCTGCATCTGTGGGCGTCCGACTCCGTGGCCCTGAAAGCGATCGCCGATGCCCGAGCGGCCGCCTGAACGCCTTGTCCGAAGCTGGCTGGAGACGCCGGTCGCGACGCTGCAGGTCGTCGTCGATCCGGAGGACGTCGTGCGGGTGCTGGATTTCGACAACGACAGCCCGCGCACCCGGCGACTGATGGCGATCCACTACGGCGGCGTCCCGGTCGTCGAGGGCGAGACGCCGCCGGCGATCCGCGACGCCCTGGGCCGTTACTTCGCGGGTGAGCTCGCGGCCCTGGCCGACATTCCGTATCGCGTGGCGGGAACGGATTTCCAGCGCCAGGTCTGGCGGGCGCTGACCGAAATTCCGGCCGGAGAGACCCGTTCCTACAGCCAGCAGGCCGCCCGGATCGGCCGGCCGGCGGCGGTGCGCGCGGTGGGCCTGGCCAACGGCGCCAATCCGGTCGGCATTGTCATTCCCTGCCACAGGGTGATCGGCTCGGGCGGATCCCTGACCGGCTACGGCGGTGGGCTCGAGCGCAAGCGCTGGCTGCTGGCGCATGAGGGGGCTTGGGGACATGTACCTCCAGGTACGTGTCCCCTAATCGAGCTGCGACGGGTTTAGGGGACACGTACCTTTGGTACATGTCCCCTTGCTCCCGCCAACCTGCTGCCATCATGCTGTCAGCAGAGCCCGGCTAGAACCCCGCCATGAGACGCGCCGACCGCCTGTTCCAGATCATCCAGATCCTGCGCCGCGGGCGCGGGCCGGTGACGGCCGACGCCATGGCCGAGGAGCTGGAGACCTCCAAACGCACGATCTACCGCGATATCGCCGACCTGATGGCCCAGCGGGTGCCGATCCGCGGCGAGGCCGGCGTCGGCTATGTGCTGGAGGGCGGCTTCGACCTGCCGCCGCTGATGCTGACGGCCGACGAGATCGAGGCGGCGGTGCTCGGCGCGCAATGGGTCGCCAGCCGCGGCGACCCGGCCCTGTCGCGGGCGGCGCTGGACCTGGTGGCCAAGATCAGCGCGGCGGTGCCCGAGCGGCTGCGGCCGCTGATCCTCGACCCCACCACCCGCAGCCCGCCGAGCAACTGGCGCCGGCCCGACGGGCTGGACATGGCGCGCGTGCGGGCCGCGATCCACGCGGGCCTCAAGCTGCAGCTGCACTATCGCGACGAGGCCGAGCGGGAGTCGCGCCGCACGGTCTGGCCGATCGCCGTGGGCTACATGGATGCGGTGCGGCTGCTGGTCGCCTGGTGCGAACTGCGCGGGGACTTCCGCAGCTTCCGCACCGACCGGGTGATCGAGGCGGCGTTCCTCGACGAGCGCTATCCGGAACGGCCGGCGATCCTGCGGGCGAAGTGGCGCAAGACGCTGGGCAGGCCGAAGGCGGCGTGATCACCGGCCGTTCTCTCCCCCTTGGGAGGGGGGGACCCTGCGGCAGGGGTTTCCCGTGGGCCGCCCTACCGCCAGTTCATCCCCGCCGCGATGACCGATCCGTCACCGAGGGCGCGCGCCAGCGGCACGCCGTCGACGGTGCAGACCGCGACGACCTCGCCACCCCGATCCAGTTCGGTCCGGCACTCGGCCATCTTGGCGAAGGCGGCGGCCATCATCACGCCCCTGGGGTCGGCCCCGGCGCGGCTGGAGACCCGCCGGATGGGTGAGGCGACCGGCGCATCGGCCAGCCGCAGGGCGATCCACTCGTCCGGCGCGTAGCCGAGCGCGACACAGATGGTCTCGCCGTCGATGACATGCAGGACCGGTCCGCGGATCTCGACGCCGGCGACCGGGTGCGGCCCGCTGCAGACCTCGGCCGGCG
>DAORNX010000517.1:1648-2051 GCA_035441225.1 Caulobacter sp. | reverse complement strand
GGCTGCCCGCGCGCCGAGTTTGTAGCCGTGCCGGATGGCGCGCCGGATGATGCGCCGCAGGACATAGCCCCGCCCCTCGTTGCCGGGAATCACCCCGTCGGAGATCAGGAAGGCGCAGGCGCGGATGTGATCGGCCAGCACCCGCAGCGAGGGGCTGTCGAGGTCGGCGGACGACGTCTCGCGCGCGGCGGCAGCGATCAGGCGGACGAACAGGTCGATCTCGTAATTGCTATGGACATGCTGCAGCACCGCCGCCGTCCGCTCCAGCCCCATGCCGGTATCGACCGACGGCTTGGGCAGCGGGTGCATGACGCCGGCCTCGTCGCGGTTGAACTGCATGAAGACGTTGTTCCAGATCTCGATGTAACGGTCGCCCTCTTCGTCGGGCGATCCCGGTGGCCCG
>DAORNX010000517.1:1178-1425 GCA_035441225.1 Caulobacter sp. | reverse complement strand
CAGTTCCCAGGCGTAGCGGATCGCGTCGAGCTTGAAGTAGTCGCCGAACGAGAAATTGCCGAGCATTTCGAAAAAGGTGTGGTGACGCGCGGTGTAGCCGACGTTTTCGAGGTCGTTGTGCTTGCCGCCGGCACGAACGCATTTCTGCGCGGTGGTCGCGCGCAGGTACGGCCGCTTGTCGAAACCCAGAAAAACGTCCTTGAACTGGTTCATGCCGGCGTTGGTGAACAACAGCGTCGGATCGGCA
>DAORNX010000517.1:0-974 GCA_035441225.1 Caulobacter sp. | reverse complement strand
CCGGCGACGCAATCGATGCGATCGCTGAACACCGCCGCCACCCCCCGCCGATGGAGCGCGCTCGCCAGCGCCGGGTCGTTGACCGTGTAGCAGAGCACCGGGATGCCATGCGCGCGCGCTTCGCCCAGCAGCTCGTCGTCCAGGCAATCGGCGCGACAATGCAGGGTCACTGCCGCGAGCTGCCGCAGCCGTTCCCGCCAGTCCGCCGGCGGACGTTCATGAAGCATGCCGAGCGGCAGTTCCGGGACGGCCGCCCGCGCCGCCGCCAGGGCCGTTTCGGAAAACGACGAGAGCAGCGGCAGCGCCGCGCCGGCCCACAGCGCACGCACCGCGCGCGCGACGACCTCGCCGGTCAGGGCATCGAAACCGGCGGCCGGTTTGATCTCGACATTGGCCAGCAGACCCAGTTGCCTGCAGACGAGGGCTGCCGAGGCCAGCGTCGGCAGCGGTTCGCCGGCAAACGCCGGGTGCTGGCGAATGCCGGCATCGAGGACCGACAGTTCGGCATCGGAAGTCTCGCACACCCGGCCGGCGCCGTTCGTCGTGCGGGCAAGCGTTTCGTCGTGCAGCAGCCACGGCGAGGCGTCGGCCGACAGCATCACGTCGAATTCGACCGCCCGCAGGCCCAGGCGGGCGGCGATGCGCAAACCGGCCAGCGTGTTCTCCGGCGCCAGCGCCCCCCCGCAGCGGTGCGCGAAAACGTGCGGCAAGCGCCAGCCGAGGCGTGGAGCAATCACTTCTTCCGGGGTGGTGCCGCCGGTGCGGGGGCCTTTGACGCTCCGGAGAGGACGAGATTGCCCCGCTGGACAGCGTTGTCGAGCGCCTGTTTGGCCGGTATCTTGCCAGTCCAGGCGGCTTCGAGTTCCTCCTCGGCGATGATCCGCACCCGCTCGTTCTCGGAAACGCGCAGCGCACGCAGCGCGCCTGGTCCCTGCAACTGCGCGTAAGCGACATTGAGGCCGGCGGTATCGGCC
>DAORNX010000516.1:394-2053 GCA_035441225.1 Caulobacter sp. | reverse complement strand
TGCGGGCGCTGTCCTTGCGGTTCATCTGGCCGGCGCCGACGCCCAGGGTCTGGCCGCCGCGGGCGAACACCACGGCGTTGGACTTCACATGCTTGGCGATGGTGAAGGCGAACAGCATGTCGGTGATCTCGGCCGGCGATGGCGCCCTTTTCGTGACGATCTTCAGATCGCCGGGCAGGATCAGCGAGGCGTCGCGGCTCTGGACCAGGAAGCCGCCGGCGACCGAGCGGAACACCTCGCCCGGGGCGCGCGGATCGGGCAGGGCGCCGGTGACCAGCAGGCGCAGGTTCTTCTTCGCCTCGAACACCGCCACGGCGTCGTCGTCGGCCTCGGGGGCGATGACCACCTCGGTGAACACCTCGACGATGGCCTCGGCGGCCTTGCGGTCGAGGCGACGGTTGACCGCGACGATGCCGCCGAAGGCGCTGACCGGGTCGCACTCGAGGGCGCGCTGGTAGGCGCCGAGCAGGTCGCCGCCCGTGGCCACGCCGCAGGGGTTGGCGTGCTTGACGATGACGCAGGCCGGCTCGCTGAACTCGGCGACCAGTTCGAAGGCCGCGTCGGTGTCGGCGATGTTGTTGTAGCTCAGTTCCTTGCCCTGCAGCTGGCGGGCGTTGGCCACGCCCGGTCGCGCCGGGCCGCCGGCGTAGAAGGCCGCCGACTGGTGCGGGTTCTCGCCGTAGCGCATGGTCTGGATCAGGGTCCCGGCGATGGCCTTGCGGGCCGGAGCGGTGTCACCCAGCTGGTCGGCGAACCAGGCCCCGATGGCCGCGTCATAGGCCGCCGTGCGGGCGTAGGCGCGGGCCGCCAGCCGCTTGCGGAGGTCCAGCGTCGTGGTCCCGCCGTCCTTCAGCTGCAGCAGCACCTCGGCCATGTCGGCCGGGTCGGTGCAGACCGCGACATAGCCGTGGTTCTTGGCCGCCGAGCGGATCATCGCCGGGCCGCCGATGTCGATGTTCTCGACGCAGGTCGCGAAGTCTCCGCCAGCGGCCACCGTGGCCTCGAACGGGTAGAGGTTGACGTACAGCAGGTCGATGCCGCCGATGCCGTGGTCGGCCATGGCCTTCGCATGGTCGGCCGCGTCGCGGACGCCCAGCAGGCCGCCGTGGACCACGGGGTGCAGGGTCTTGACCCGTCCGTCCATCATCTCGGGAAAGCCGGTCAGGTCCGAGACGTCCCTCACCGGCAGGCCCGCCGCCGCGATCGCCGCCCGGGTGCCGCCGGTCGAGACCAGCTCGACGCCCAGCTCGACAAGCGCGCGGGCGGCGTCGATCAGCCCGGTCTTGTCCGAGACGGACAGCAGGGCGCGGCGGACGGGGGTTTCGTCGGGGCTGGCGGGATAGTCGGGGGCGGCGGGCATGCGGGTCTCCGGGTGAGGAAGGGGAGCCCAGGCGCGCGGCGATGAGGTCCGCGCTCCCCGGTGGTCAACCACCTTCAGCGCCAGTCACGCGAACGGCCGGAAAATAGGGGGAGGGGCGGGGGAGTCAATGCGCGACCGCGCGGGTCTCGGGCGTGGGGCGTAGGGAGTAGTTCGACCGGTTCACGCCGCCGCGACCGCGCCTGCCCACTGCTAAGCCCTACCCCTCGGCCCGCGACAGCTTCCAGCGCACCCGGCCGCCCTTGTCGTCGCTGGCCTGGCCGCGCAGGACGACCTGCACC
>DAORNX010000516.1:0-378 GCA_035441225.1 Caulobacter sp. | reverse complement strand
GCCCGCCTCGATGTGCAGCGAGGGTTCGACCGACACCTCGATGGCGTCGTTGCGCAGCCACCAGCCCTGCTCCGACGGCCCCTTGAGCAGCACGCTCTTGCGGTCGCGCGCCAGCGAGGCGCGGGCGTCGGGATGCAGGTGGAAGCGCACGGTGAACGGCATGTAGCGCCTGGGCCGGTCGGTCCGCACCTCGACCTCGGGCCGGAAGCTGTCCTCGCCGCGCAGCTCCTCCTGCCCCCGGTCGAGGAACAGCTTGCGCTCGTGGACCAGGCCGAAGCGCTTGACCCAGCCGTCGTGCGACACCTCCAGCCAGGCGGCCGCCTCGGCGTCGTGGCGCTTGACCTCGACCCTGCGGGGCGCGCCGGTCAGCCGCGGGCC
>DAORNX010000515.1:0-2058 GCA_035441225.1 Caulobacter sp. | reverse complement strand
GATGATCAGCACACTGACGGCCGCCACAAGGGCGTGTGCCATGCGCGGCTCCGGCCCCCAGATCGCCCAGCCGACGAAGGCGGCCACGGCGACGGCGATGACCAGCGGCACGAACCAGCCGGCGACGCGGTCGGCCAGCCGCTGGATCGGCGCGCGACTTCGTTGGGCCTGGGCGACCATCGCGACGATCCGCGCCAGCAGGGTGTCACGCCCGACGCGGTCTGCGCGCATGACAAAGCCGCCGGACTGGTTGATCGCCCCGCCGACAACAGCCGCGCCGGCCACCTTCAGCACGGGCATCGACTCGCCGGTGATGCGCGACTGGTCCACCGCCGATTCGCCTGTGACCATCGACTCATCGACGTGACTGCGGCCTTCGAGCACCTCGCCGTCGACGGGGATCTTCTCGCCGGGCCGCACGCGCAGCCGGTCGCCGGGGTGGATCTCGTCGACCCCGACCTCGGCCTCCGAGCCGTCGGCGGCGATCCGCCGGGCCGTCCGTGGCGCGAGATCGAGCAGGGCGCGAATGGCCCCGCCGGTCTGTTCGCGCGCGCGCAGCTCCAGCACCTGGCCCAGCAGCACGAGCACGGTGATCACGGCCGCCGCCTCGAAATAGATCGGCGCGGTCCCGTCATGGCCGCGGAAGGCTGGTGGCAGCACGCCGGGCAGGACCGTGGCCACCAGCGAGTAGAGCCAGGCCGCCCCGGTCCCCAGGGCGATCAAGGTGAACATGTTGAGGTTGCGGCTGGCCAGCGAGGCCCAGCCACGCCGGAAGAACGGCGCCCCGGACCACAGCACCACGGGGCTGGCCAGCAGCAGTTCGATCCAGGCCGTCGTCCGTCCGCTCCACGGCGGCGTGAGCCCCAGCAGATGCTGGCCCATGTCGAGCGCGAACACCGGCAGGGTCAGGGCGGCGGCGATCCACAGGCGCCGGGTCATGTCGGCCAGCTCGGGATTGGGCCCGTCGTCGCGGCCGACCGTCTCGGGCTCCAGCGCCATGCCGCAGATCGGGCAGGACCCTGGTCCTTTCTGGCGGATCTCCGGATGCATCGGGCAGGTCCAGATCGCCCCCGCGTGCGCGGGTTCGGCCGCCGCCGGCGTCAGGTAGCGGTCCGGGTCGGCAACGAATTTCGTCAGACAGCCGGGAGAGCAGAACCAGTAGTCATGCCCATCATGCAGGGCGTGGTGTTTCGCGGTCGCCGGGTCGACGGACATGCCGCAGACGGGGTCCTTCTCCTCAACGGCGTGGGCGGCAGCGTGGTCGTGGTGGCAGCTGTGTTCGTGGGTGGTCATGCCGGAATCCTCGCAGGGTCTTTCGCGATCGGTCGCCGCCGGATATATACCCCCCACCGGTATCTATCAACTACCCCCTGGAGGTATGAGCATGCATGACCAGACCAAGACTTCGGTCCTCAAACGCCTGAACCGCATCGAGGGGCAGGTGCGGGGGCTGTCGAAAATGATCGCCGACGATCGCTACTGCATTGACGTGATCACCCAGATCGCCGCCGTCCAGGCCGCGCTGCGCAAGGTCGAGGAGGAAGTCCTGAAGGACCACGTGGCCCACTGCGTCGAACACGCCATCGCCAGCGGCGACGCCGACGAGCAGCGCCGCAAGGTCGCCGAGCTGATGGAGGTGTTCGGGCGGAGTCGGGGGTAAGGGCGCCCTTGACGCCTCCCCTGCTGCGCCGCAAAACGCCGCCGAAATCCAGACAGGCGTTCAGCGCAGAGGAACAGAGACATGGCCGACATTCGCTTCGACGGTAAGGTCGCGATCGTCACGGGGGCCGGCGGCGGCCTGGGGCGGCAACACGCCCTGGAACTGGCGCGGCGCGGCGCGAAGGTCGTGGTCAACGACCTGGGCGGCTCGATGGACGGCACGGGCGGCAACTCGGCCGCGGCCGAGGCCGTGGTGGCCGAGATCAAGGCCTTCGGCGGCGAGGCCATGGCCAACGGCAGCTCGGTGACCGACGACGCCGGCGTGGCCAAGATGGTCAAGGACACGATGGACGCCTGGGGCCGCATCGACATCCTGATCGCCAACGCCGGCATCCTGCG
>DAORNX010000514.1:0-2069 GCA_035441225.1 Caulobacter sp. | reverse complement strand
TGCCAACATGCAGCTCGCCCGCGGCGAGTGGCAGTCGGTGTTCCGCGAGGCCACGTGGGAGGAGGCGATGGCGCTCGCGGCGGGGACGTTCCGGCGCATCCGCGACACGCGGGGGCCGCAGGCGCTCGCCGGCGGGGTTCCCCGCGCCCCGCGGCGTGAGCGCCCACGCGTCACAAAGCAGGCGCCGTCTGGCCACGGGCCGAACAATTGCGCGCGTTTACACGTCCATACCCGATTTCGGCCTCACGCTTCTTTGAACCGGCGCAAGCGAGCGCTATGGGCGATGCCGCGTTGGGAAACTGGACTTCGGGCCAAACCAGAGGACGAGCATGTTCGAAACCCTCCCCGGCGGCGAGACGTTCCGGCGTGAAGTCGCCACCGAAGTCGAATATCTGACGAAAATGCACGGGGCCGACGCTCTGAAGGTGGCCCGCGAAAAGGCGTCGCGATCCAACCTGCGCACCTCGCGGCGAAAGGTGCTCGAGGCGACCGTACGGTGCCTTGAACAGGGACTGAAATCCCCGCGGGTCAGCGTCTGGAGCCGGCTGTTCGGCTAGCTCCGGACGGCCGGGACAGGGTCCCGGCTCGGCCCCGTCGCCCGCGCCCCAACCTATTCCGCGGCCGGCTTCTTGTTCATGCCCATGGCCTCAAGGATTTCGGGGCGGATGTTCTCCGTGCCCTTTTCCTGGATGTGCTGGGCCACGCGCATGCCGACCGCGGCCATCGCCTCGCCCATGAAGCGCGGGCGGTTCTCGGCCGCCCAGGTCAGCGAGGCTTCGCGATTGCTGTTGAGGTTCTGGAACTTCGGCGCGACGTAGCGGGCGAACATCTCGTAGGACTTCCGCTTGGCGTCCCAGTTGGCCCAGTTGTGGTCCATGAACAGGAAGGCGCCGAAGCCGCCGGACTGCTGCTCGAGCCGCTCGATCTGGGCGATGGCGTCCTCGGGCGTGCCGATCACGGCCATACCCGAGGCGATCAGGGCGTCGACCGGGTCGGTGCCGTCCTGGGGCGCCAGCGGCAGGGCCGCGACCTCGCGGAAATAGTACAGCCAGTCGTCGAGGCCGAAGCGGACGTCGGCCCTGGCCTGCTCGCGCGTCTCGGCGATGTGCATGGGCCCGACAAGGCGCCAGCCTGAGCGGTCCATCGTGTGGCCGCTCTCGCGGGCCTTTTCCTCGGCGATCGCCCAGTTGGAGGCCAGGGCGTTGAAGCCGCCCGACTGGGTCGCGCCGATCGACAGCAGGCCCAGGCCGTGGCGGCCGGCGGCGGTCGCGCCGGTCGGTGAGACCTGGCTGGCGGCGCAGATCTCGACCGACGGACGGCTGAACGGCGTCATCTGCAGACGCGCCTCGTTGAGCTCGAACCAGTCGGTCTTCTTCGTCACCTGCTCGCCGCGCAGCAGCGGCACGAGGACGTCGATCGCCTCGTCCATCCGATCGCGCTGGGCGGCCACGGGGATGCCCATCATGAAGGCGTCCGAAGGCAGGGCGCCCGGGCCGACGCCGAACATCACCCGGCCGCGGGTGATATGATCGAGCTGGTTGATCCGGTCGGCCAGCATCAGCGGATGGTGGTAGGGAAGGGAGGCCACGCCGGTGCCGAGGCGGATGTGCTTCGTGCGCTCGGCGACCGTGGCGATGAACAGTTCGGGGCTGGCGATCAGTTCATAGCCGGCCGAATGGTGCTCGCCGATCCAGGCCTCCTCGAAGCCCAGCCGGTCCATGTGCTGGACCAGTTCAAGGTCCCGTTCCAGCGCCAGGGTGGGATTTTCCCGGAGGGGGTGGAAGGGGGCGATGAACGCCCCGAAACGCATTTTGGCGCCGGCCATGATGTATCACTCCCCGGGGAAAATGTTGGTTATCTGCGTTCAGTCTAACGACGGGGCGGGCGCTTGCCAGATGAAAATGCGGGGCGCCGCAGCGGCAGCCGGACGATTTTCCGCGTTCAGCGAAAGGGGAACGGCCCGCGGCCGGCCGACGGCGGTTGCCGGCCGCTCCATACCTCGATGCCGGCTTCCCGCGCGCCGCAGGCCGAGCAGCGGATGGTCTGGACCTGCCGCGCCAGTTCTTCGA
>DAORNX010000513.1:1589-2072 GCA_035441225.1 Caulobacter sp. | reverse complement strand
CGGCGATGATGCTGGCCATGGTGAAGGTCTTGCCCGAGCCGGTGACGCCGAGCAGCACCTGGTCGTGCTCGCGGGCCTGGATGCCCTCGACCAGCTCGCGGATGGCCGTCGGCTGGTCGCCGGCGGGGCTGTAGTCGCTGACCAGGTTGAACCGCCGGCCGCCCTCGGACTTGGCCGGCCGCTGCGGCCGGTGCGGGGCCCACATCGGCAGGGCCCCGGCGTTGGCCAGGTCATGGACGAAGGCGGCGGAGACGTCCGCGACGCCTGCCTGGATCTCGGGGGAACGGGCCATGAACAGGAAGGTAGGCGCGCCGGTGTGGCGTGGCTAGGGGCGCCTGCTGACAGCGGGGTGGCAGGAGGGTGGCGGCGGGGTGGCGGCAGGGCTCAATTCTTCGGCGCGCCGCCCGTCCCTGGCATGGCCTGGTACTTGACGCCGGACGGGCCGGAGATTACCACCAGCAAAGGCTGGCGCCGCGGGAGATC
>DAORNX010000513.1:0-1518 GCA_035441225.1 Caulobacter sp. | reverse complement strand
GACGTCGATCCTGTAGACCCCGGCCACAGCGCCTGTGCGGAAGGTGATGGTGAGCACGTCATTGGCCAGGGTGGCCTGTCCGCGCGCGTTGCCCATGCCTGATTCCGCGGCGGACCCGTTGGCGGCGATGGTCCAGGTCGAACTGCCGGCGCGGATGGTGTTGCCCCAGACGCCCTCGGCGACGCAGGCGACCTCCCTGGTCGCCGGCGGCCGGCCGAGTTCCCAGGGCTGCAGCGGAGGCGGGGGCGGGGGCGGGGGCAGCGAGCCGCCGGTGCGCAGCTCCCGTCGGCGCACCACCAGGCGCTGGCGCTGCTCCTGCAGGCCAGCCCTCAGCCGGCCGCTCGCCCGGGCGATCAGGATCAGCTTCCGGGCGCCGTCCCTGGCGCTGATATTGCCGTCGCTGACTTCAAGCTGCATGGCCCGGATCAGGATGTCGCGATTGACCGGAAAGACGATCTCGGCCCCACCTGCGATGTCGAGGTCGCGGTTCTCCATCAGGATATCGCCCTCCCGGGTCCGGCGAAGCAGGTAGTCGATCCAGGCGATCGACGCGTCGATGCTCTCGGGGCTCGCCTCGCGAAGCGCGGAGTCGTCGAAGACGGCCGACCAGCCGCCGGGTGGCGTGTCGGCTTGCTGGGCCATGACGGGCGTCACAAGGACCAGCAGGGCCGCGGCGATGGCGGTCGAGGTCTTTCGCATGATGTCTCCCCCTCGCGGAGGAACGGGCCGTTCACGACGCAGCACCCAGGCGAGGCCCGCCCGATCCGCACGCTGATCATGACTCTACGCCGCGCACTGTCTCACGAATGGCGGGTTTGGCCAATCAGCCGGGTCGTCACCCGCCCAGCAGCACCTTAACCGCCGCGTCCAGCTGGGCGTCCTGGCCGGTCAGGGTTTCGCCCAGCGGGCGGTCGACGTCGAGGTCGACCGGGCGGGGGTTGCCCTCCATGGTCTGGCCGCGCAGGTCCTCGACGCGGATGAACGGCAGCCGCACCACCGAGCCGTCGATCAGCTCCCGCCCGCCGGTGTAGATGATCCAGCCGGCCGTCGGCTTGCCGACCACCTTGCCCAGGCCGAGGCTGCGATAGCCCTCGGTGAAGTCCTCGGCGTCGGACAGCGACGACTCGTTGATCACCAGCACGGTCGGCAGGCCGAGCGCCCGCTGGCCGAGGTTCTGCCGGCTCGGCACCGGGAAGCGGTCGCGGGCGGTCATCAGCAGGTAGTTGCGCCGGGTGAACACGTCGAGCGCATGGCCATTGACGTAGCCGCCGTTGTTGTTGCGCAGGTCGATGACCACGCCCTCGCGGCCCTGGTTCTGGGCGTCGAGGTCGATGTACAGCTGGGCCAGCGAGGCGTCGCCCATGTCGGCGATATGGACATAGCCGAGCCGTCCGCCGCTGACCCGCTCGACATAGGCGCGGCGGTCGTTGACCCACTGGCGATAGAGCAGGCCGCTGGCGACGCCGGCGGCGACCGGCCGCACGACGGCCTCGCGGGTTTTCGCGGGCGCGCCCGCCG
>DAORNX010000512.1:0-2083 GCA_035441225.1 Caulobacter sp. | reverse complement strand
CTGCGTCGACGCCGACGACCGCCACTATGTGACGATCGACATCGAGGGCGCCCCGATCCGCTTCGTCGTCTCGCCGGCGGAAGAGCGGATGGCCGCCGGCAATGTCGACTTCCTCTACGAGGCCACCGTGCTGGCCGCCGACCAGGCCGCGGCGGTCGACCAGATCGCCCGCACCTTCAACCTCGATCCGTCGGCCTTCACCACCATCACCTCGGAGACGTTCGGCTACACCGGAGTGCTGACCCTGTTCCATCCCGAGCGGCTGCACCGCTTCGAGGTGATCACGCCGATCGACATGGACAAGACCATGGGCCGCTACTACCGGCGGGAGGGCGCGTCCTACTACATGGCCTTTGCCGAGAGCGCGGAAATGCCGCTGATCGAGCGGCTGGCGGCCGAGGCCGGGGCCGGCATCACGCTGGACCGGCCGGACGACCGCGACCCGGCCCTGACCGCCGACCAGCTCTGGCTGCACCCGGCGACCCTGGGCGGCATGATGCTGGGCGTTTCGCGGCCTTCGATGGCCTGGCGCTGGTCGGGCAAGCCCGAGCGGGTCGAGCCGGTCAGGCCGACACCGGAAACACCGGCCACATCGCGCTGATCGCCTTGCCGTCCCAGACGGCCAGGTCGCCGAACTGCAGCAGCACCGCCTCGCTCTGGGTCGGCCGCAGGAACACCGTGTCGTCGGGCGACAGCGAGACTTTTTCCGATCCGGTCAGCAGCTCCTGGTTCGAGGACCGGCCGAACAGCGACGAATACTGCAGGCCCGGCGGCGAGACCGGCGCGGCCAGCCAGTGGCCGCCGTGGATGAAGAAGGCCCGCGCGGTGTTGCGGTCCCACAGGCGGAACAGCGGCGTCAGCGACTCGGCTGTCGGCAGGTCGGTGCGCGGCAGGGCCTTGAGCACCGGCGTGGCGATATAGGCGGCCGGGACATGGGCGGCCAGGGTGTCGACATCGAAGTCCAGCGGCTTGACGAAGGCCGAGCCGACCGAGATGTCGTTGGCGTAGGGGCTGTCGTGGTGCAGCCGGTAGGTCGGGGAGCCGGCGGTGTTGAGGGTCAGGGCCGCCGGGTTGAACCCCGCGCCCTGGGCCTCGCGAACCTGGTCGAGGAAGCCCTGGTAGAGCACCCGGCTGCGGGCCAGGGCCTTGTCCCGCCCGCCACCGGCCTTCACGTGGCTCAGGTGCGGATCGTAACCCATCAGCCCGCCGAGACTGAGGACAGGGTCGCCGGCGATGCGGTGCAGGGCGACGGCGAAGCCTGCCGGGTCATTGAAGCCACCGCGATGCAGGCCGACGTCGATCTCAAGGCTGACGCGCATCGTCGTCCCGGCGGCGCGGGCGACGGCCGCGTACTGGTCCAGACGGGCCGGGGTGTCGATCAGCCATTGCAGCTGGCGCGCCGGATCAAGTCCGGCCGCCTTGCCTGGCCCCGCGTCGTAGAACGCCTTCGCCTCCGGCGCCGCGAGCGGTTTGCCCATCAGGTAGTCGCCGTCGGGCCGGGCCGCCGCCATGGTCGCCAGCATCGGGCCGTTGAAGACCATGAACCGGCTCGTGCCGACGCCCCGCGCCACGGCGTCGAGCAGGCCGAGCGACGGTAGCGACTTGACCACCACCCGCAATCCCTGGCGGGCCGGCAGGAAGGTCTTCACCGCCGTGATGTTGGCGTCGAGCCGTCGCCGGTCGATGACCAGCGTCGGCCGCGCGAGTCCCGCCGTCCCGAGCGCCGACTGCAGCCCCAGGAAGTAGGGCGAATGGACGCCGCCATGGTCGCCGGGCCTCAGGGCCAGCGTCGCGGCCGCGCCAAGGGCCACGGCGCCGCCTCCGGCCAGCATCATGCGGCGGCGATCGATCCTGACGGTCATGGCGGTCTCCGGCGGGTGAGTCCCTGTCAGGCGACAGCCTGCCCTGTTCGCGGGCGGCTGGGGAGGGCCGACGGTGCAGTCGGTCCGCGACCGTTCCCGCCGGCCCCGCGCCGGTCTAGGAAAGCTCCATGACGCATCGCACCGTGCAAATCGTGGGGGCTGGCCCCGCCGGCCTGATGGCCGCCGAACGGCTGGCGGCCGCCGGCCTGGCGGTCGTGGTC
>DAORNX010000511.1:0-2089 GCA_035441225.1 Caulobacter sp. | reverse complement strand
CCGGCGGCGGCGCGGCGCGAACCGCCGGATGACGACGCAGGCCCCACAGCGGCCGCAGCGGACCGCTGCGCCGGGCCAGTTCATAGACCAGCAGGCTGCCGCCGAGGGTGGCCGACACCAGGATCGCGGCCTCGACGGGGGCGGGCAGGTCGATTGGCTTGACCAGGCGCACGGCGATGACCAGCAGGGTCTGGTGGGCGAGATAGCAGGGAAACACCGCGTCAGTCAGATAGCGCAGCAGCGGCCCGTCGGCGCCGCGCAGGTGACGACTGCCGAAGCCGAGTATCGCGGCGATCGCCGACCACTGCTCCACGCCGTGCATGCCGTGCTTGACCCAGCCGTCGAAGGCCAGGCCGCCGGGATGGGCGGTCAGCGCCATCAGCAGGGGCGTCGACACCAGGGCGAGCGCCAGCGCCATCCAGCGCTGGGCCTCGAAGGTCTTCCACACCGCCTCGCGGCCGGCGACGACGAAGCCGAACAGGAAGGCCCCCAACGACGTCAGATGGTTGTACCAGTCGCCGAACAGCTGGTTGGTCTGGCCGAACGGTGGAAACACCAGCTGCCGCGCGAGGACGAAGAACAGGATCGGCAGGACCAGCAGCCGCCAGCCCGACAGCCAGCGCTCGACGCCGCGCTCGAGCGCCGCGATCCAGGCCGGCCGGGTCATCAGCGCCACGGCGGCCAGGCTGTAGACGACGATGTACTCGACGAACCACAGGTGGTTGACCGGCACGCCGTCGGCCAGGCCGGACGGGCTGAACTCGCGCAGCCACCAGGCCGCGAGGCCGCCGCCGAAGCTGCCCTTGTCGGTCGCCTCGAGCCAGGACTGCGGCGGCACCAGCACGAGCACCCCGAACAACAGGGGCGGCAACAGTCGGATCATCCGCGCGCGCAGGACCTCGACCGGAGAATACCGCCGGCTCATGAACCGCAGCGCCGCCCCCGACACCAGAAACAGCAGGGTCAGCCGCCAGGGGCCGGTCGCCGCCGTGGCTTCCTCCAGCCAGGCGAAGGTGTGCTTGCTGTGCACGTGCCAGTCCCAGGGCGCGTAGACCAGGCTGACGTGGAACAGGATCAGCAGCCCGAAAGCCGCCACGCGGATCCAGTCGAGGTCGGCGCGGCGCTGTGGGGAGGCGGGCGGGGTCATGGCGGAACGCTGCATCGCAAAATCAGCCGCTCCGCGCAACCGGGCCGGGCCGCCGGGATTCGTTGAGCTTTCCGCTCAACGGCTGTGCGGGGACGGAGCGGAAGCGCCCCGAAATTGTGCACCTGCGAACTGACTTCGCGAGAAAGGCGTCGTCGACGCGGGCCGGGGGCTGACCCGGGCCCGGTCCGGCGCATGATAGCGCGTCCCGGTGTCCTGTCGGAGGGGGTCCGGGGCGAGCGGGTGGGCTGTCCTGGCCAACCGCGGTGAGCGGCCCCGGTGCGAGCGATCGCACCGGGGCCGGTTTCGCGCCCACTTCCGCAGGGGCGCCGTTGACGGATGCGGCGCGATCCCGCCCACTGGCCCGATGATCGAACTCCTGGAACACCCGCTGTCGCCCTACGCCCAGAAGGTCAAGATCGCCCTGGCCGAGAAGGGCGTTGTCTTCACCGTCCGAACGCCGCAGGCGATCGGCTCGGGCGCCACGCCGGCGGACTTCCGCGCCGCCAGCCCCCGCGGCGAGGTGCCGGTGCTGTTCGCCGACGGCCAACCGATCTTCGATTCGACCATCATCCTGGAATACATCGAGGACCGCTTTCCCACCCCCGCGCTGCTGCCGGCCGATCCGCTCGGCAGGGCCCGGGCGCGGATGATCGAGGAGGTCTGCGACACCCATTTCGAGGCGATCAACTGGGGCCTGTCGGAGATCACCTATTCCCGCCGCGCGGAGGGGGCGCTGGAAACGACCCTTCGCGCCGCCGCCGCCGCCCAGATCGGACGCCTTCACCTCTGGCTGGAGGGCCAGCTGGGCGACGCCGACTGGTTCGGGGGCGAAACGTTCGGCTGGGCGGATATCGGCGTGGTCCCCTACGTCCAGGGCGCGGCCGGATTCGGGCTGGCGCCCCCGGCCGGGGGCCGTCTGGACGCCTGGCTGGCCCGCGCCCG
>DAORNX010000510.1:336-2089 GCA_035441225.1 Caulobacter sp. | reverse complement strand
GCCCGTGCTGGCCCGCGTCCGCTCGACCCGCGAGCCGGTCGCCGGGCGGCTGGCGATGATCGACGGCGAAATCGGGGTGGCGCTGGACGTGCTCGAGGAAGGCGTCGCCCCTGGCCAGGCCTGCGTGCTCTACGCGCCGGAAGACCCCAGCCGCGTGCTCGGCGGCGGCTTCATCGCGACGGCGGTGCGGGCGGGCGGCTGACCTGCTACGGAAGCGGCTTGAACCGCCAGGTGTGAACGTATTCCCGGAGCTCGATCCGGCGGTCGTTCGCCAGGTCACGCTCGGCGTCAAGGAAGGCGAGCCAGGCGTTCGCCGGTCCGGCCAGGATGACTCCGGGAGGGACCTTCTCCGAGCGCAGCACCCGCAGGTCGCCGTGACGACCGACGGCCTCGACGATGGCCGCCTTCACGTCCAGCCAGGCCTGCTCACGAAGGGCCGCAGCCGTATCGGGACGGCCGGCCCGCATCTCGACGGCGGCGTCGATCATCCGCGCCGAGAGGACGAACTCGCTGCGGCCGCGGGCGGCGGCGATGGCGTCTCTGGTCTTGCCGTCGATCATGAGGTCGGTCTGGTCGGGGCGCGCCAGGGCGTCAAGTGGGGCCGACAGGCGTAACCGGGCACGCCAACCACGCTCGGACGGCGCCATGCGGACGTTCTCCGGACCCGGCGCGCCGACGGGCCCGGCGATCGTCTTCCCGCGTCGGATTGACTCACGCGGCGCGTCGGCGCCGGGAAACCGGGGTTCGATGGCCGGGTCGGCGGGTCCATTCCCCCACTGTCACAAGGGCTGGCGGAATCCCACGGGATTCACTGGGGATTCGGCGATCACGAAAGAGTCATCCCGACCGCGACTCACGGCCGCGAGATGGCCGCTTGCCCCCGATTCGCAAATCGGCTTAACGATTCTTTCCGAAGGGCCGTTCACCATTAACCAGTCTTAAAGCAGCTTAATTCCAATGTCGGAATTGAGCTCCGGAGGCGGATTCCGTCTCGCCTGAAACGTTACCGCGGAGGCCGCGGGGAGGGGATCGATGCGCGTACTGTTGATTGAGGATGACAGCGCGACGGCGCAGACCATCGAGCTGATGCTGAAGTCCGAGGGCTTCAACGTCTATACGACGGACCTGGGCGAGGAAGGCGTCGATCTGGGCAAGATCTACGACTACGACCTGATCCTGCTGGACCTCAACCTGCCGGACATGAGCGGCATGGACGTGCTGCGCACCCTGCGCAACGGCAAGATCAACACCCCGATCATGATCCTTTCCGGCTCGGCCGAGATCGACACCAAGGTCAAGACCCTGGGCGGCGGCGCCGACGACTACATGACCAAGCCGTTCCACAAGGACGAGATGGTCGCCCGCATCCACGCCGTGGTGCGCCGCTCCAAGGGCCACGCCCAGGCGGTCATCCAGACCGGCGAGATCGCCGTGAACCTGGACGCCAAGACGGTGGAGGTGAACGGTATGCGCGTCCACCTGACCGGCAAGGAATACCAGATGCTGGAGCTGCTCTCGCTTCGGAAGGGCACGACCCTGACCAAGGAGATGTTCCTCAACCACCTCTACGGCGGCATGGACGAGCCGGAGCTGAAGATCATCGACGTGTTCATCTGCAAGCTGCGCAAGAAGCTGGCCACGGCCTCCGGCGGCCAGCATCACATCGAGACCGTCTGGGGCCGCGGCTATGTGCTGCGCGACCCGCAGGAAGGCGTCGTCGCCGCCTGACTTCACGTTTTCCAGTAAGCGTACG
>DAORNX010000510.1:0-323 GCA_035441225.1 Caulobacter sp. | reverse complement strand
CCCGCCGGTTCCGCCGGCGGGCGTTGTCGTTTCCGCGCGGGGACCGGTTATCGCCCGATCGGCCGGGCCGAGGAGATCTGGTTGCTGAGCCGCCAGGTTCCCAGGTCGTAGACGCTGTCGCCGACGATTTCGCAGCGTCCCCGGTAGTCGGTCAGGGTGCAGACCTGCCAACGGCCGCGACCGCGGACCTGCAGCGACTTGGCCTTGTCGCCGAACGACCAGGGCGCGAGGCTGCGGGTCGGCCCGCGCAGCACGAGGCTGGCGCCCCGGTAGCCGGGCTGGCCGAACAGCACCAGGCTGGCGGGCGGCAGCGGCCCGGGATT
>DAORNX010000509.1:0-2090 GCA_035441225.1 Caulobacter sp. | reverse complement strand
CGAAGGCGCCCACGAAGTCCAGCAGGGCCGCGCCTTTGATGGCCTGTCCGATGCGTTGCATCATGGGGTGGCGGCCTTCCTGGGCTGGATCTCGCAGATATAGTTCGACAGCTGGGCCATATCCCCGCCGGCGTCCTTGGGCCGCACCGAGCCGCCCTCGGACTCGCATTGCGCCTTGGCCCGCCGCATCTCGTCGTAGGTCACCAGGCCGCGGCCGAGGCTGTAGCTTTCCATCCTCGCCTGGACCCCGGCGCAGGCGCCCAGCAGCAGGAGCGCGGAGATGGCGGCCGCCGCGCGCATCACAGCGTTCCCCCGTAGACGCGCCAGCCGGCGACCAGCATCACTGCGACGAGGGTCATGGGCAGGAACACCTTCCAGCCCAGCCGCATGAGCTGGTCATAGCGGTAGCGGGGCACGATGGCCTTGGCCATGGCGAACATGAAGAACCAGCCAATGATCTTGGCGAAGAACACCAGGAACAAGAAGGCGCTCTGGGCCGTGGCAGGCCAGCTGTCGAGGAACGGCGTCGGGAAGCCGGGGTTCCAGCCGCCGAAGAACAGCACGCTGATCATCGCGCACATAAGCACGATGTTGGCGTATTCGCCGATCATGAACAGCAGGTAGGGTGTGGCGCTGTATTCGACCTGGTAGCCGGCCACGAGCTCCGACTCGGCTTCGGGAAGGTCGAACGGCGGCCGGTTCGTCTCGGCCAGGGCCGAGATGTAGAACACCACCATCATCGGGATCATCACCAGCGCCAGCGGCAGGTTCTGCAGGCCGCCGCCGAACAGGTTCCAGTTCCAGAACCAGCCGGCCTGCCGGGTGACGATTTCGCTGAGGTTCATTGTCCCGGCCAGCAGGATCACGGTGATGATCACGAAGCCGATCGAGACCTCGTAGGAGACCATCTGGGCCGCCGAGCGCAGGGCGCCGAGGAACGGGTATTTCGAGTTGGACGCCCAGCCGCCCATGATGATGCCGTAGACGCCGAGCGAACTGATCGCCAGCAGGTACAGGATGCCGACATTGAGGTTGGCGATCACCCAGCCGGGGGCCAGCGGGATCACCGCCCAGGCGCCGAACGCCAGCACGAAGCTGATCAGCGGGGCCAGCAGGAAGACCGTCTTGTCGGCCCCGGCCGGAATGACGACTTCCTTCAGCACGAACTTCAGGAAGTCGGCGAACGACTGGAACAGGCCGAAGGGGCCGACCACGTTGGGACCCTTGCGCATCTGCACGCCGGCCCAGATCTTCCGGTCGCCCCAGAGCAGGAAGGCCAGGCTGAGCAGCACCCAGATCAGCACAAGCAGGATCTGACCCACGGCCAGTCCGAACCAGAGAAGGGGGGAGACGGTCTGCTCCGGCACTCGCCTACTCCGCGGCCATCTGGGCGGCGCCGGAGGCCAGGGCCGCGCATTCGGCCATGGTCACGCTGGCGCGCGCGATCGGGTTGGTCAGGTGGAAGGCGGTCACGGCGCCCGCGAACGGCTCGTCCGACACCTTGCCGCCGTCGCCGAGGCCCGACAGGTCGACGGCGACCGGGATCGAACCCGGCGCGAAGTCGATCTGGCCGAAGGTCGGATGGTCGGCGAACAGCCTGAGCCGCAGCTGATCGAGGCTGTCGTACGGCAGCCGGGCGCCGACATGCTCGGACAGGGCGCGCAGGATGGCCCAGTCCTCGCGGGCCTCGCCCTTGGGGAACACCGCGCGTTCGCCCATCTGCACCCGGCCCTCGGTGTTGACGTAGAGGCCGTTCTTCTCGGTGTAGGCGGCGCCGGGCAGGATCACGTCGGCCTTGTGGGCCCCGCGGTCGCCATGGCTGCCGAGGTAGACGGTGAAGGCGCCCGAGGCGCTGGCGTCGCACTCGTCGGCGCCCAGCAGGAACAGCAGGTCCAGGGCGCCGGGCTTGAGCATGCCGGCCGTGGCCAGGCCGCCCTCGCCCGGCAGGAAGCCGAGGTCCAGGCCGCCGACGCGGGCGGCGGCCGTGTGCAGCACATTCCAGCCGTTCCAGCCCTCCCGCACCACGCCGAAAGTCTTGGCCAGACCCGCGAGCGCCTTGAGCACCGCCCCGCCGTCGGCGCGGGCCAGGG
>DAORNX010000508.1:0-2097 GCA_035441225.1 Caulobacter sp. | reverse complement strand
GGATCTGGACGCGGTTGTCGCCGCCAGCGGATCGGCCGAGAACCGCGACAGCGCCTGGCGCTGCGGGTCGCTGGCGGCCGCGACCTTCGCCGCCCTTCAACGCGCGCGCCGGCGCACGGTGTGAACACCGTTCGACCGATAGAACTGGCCGGCGGCCCCTTGAGGGCGCATGGTCCCCCATCGTCGCGCTGTGTCCGGGCCGCGACGTCCGGGAGGACCGCGTGGCGCCGCCAGACAGACCTGATCGCCCGGGCGCGCCTGGTTTCGGCGCACGGCGCGGCAAGCGTTCACTCAGGTTGCTGAAGACCCTGCGGGGCGACGGCCTGCTGGCCGTGGGCGATCGCGAACTGGCCGTCGGCTATCAGCTCGACCTGTACGCCGACGGCGACCGGACCCTCGGCAGCGGTTCGCTGGACGCCGATTTCACCGGGCTGGGCGACCATTTCGAGGGCCGCGAGGGACGACTGACGCTTTCGGACGGCGCGGCCATGACCGTGGTCCTGGAGGCGGTCGAGGATGACGGCGCCGAATTCCAGGCCCAGGCGACGGCAGGCTGACGCGGCGCCCGGCGGGATCCAGCCGGATCGCCAGGCGAACAAAAGAAAACGGGCCGGCGCAAGCCGACCCGTCGTCAGTGTCTGAATGAAGCGGAAAGCCTCAGTCGGCCGACGTCAGCTGGCCAGCGGACGTCTTGCCGCTGCGCTGGTCGCGCTCGAGCTCGTAGTTGAGCTTCTGACCTTCGTGGATGGAGCCGAGCGACGAACGCTCAACCGCCGAGATGTGGACGAACACGTCGCCGCCGCCCGCGTCAGGCGCGATGAAGCCGAAGCCCTTGGTCGCGTTGAACCACTTCACAGTTCCGGTAGCCATAGTTTGTAGCCTTGCAGACATAAATTTCAGCCCGCGAGATGCGGCTGCTTGATCAAATTCTCAGAGGTTTTGGAAGGCTACTCCGGACATCCCGTGATGAGATTCCGAAACGGCTGGCCGCGCCAGATCGAATTTCGATTTGTGGCACGTCTCATGAATTCGGGAGGGCAGCAAGGGAATATTTTCAACTCTACTCGAACCCCGCGCCGAAACTCTGATCGGTCGAGCCTAGCCGCCACCGATGAAAGTCACGATTTCGAAGCGGTCGTCGTCCTGCACGGGCGTGGCCGCATGCAGGCTGCGCGGCACGATCTCGAGGTTGCGCTCGACCGCCACCTTGCGGGTTTCGAGGCCCAGCGCCGCGACCAGCTCGGCCACATTGGCCACCGGCTCCAGCACCCGTTCCTCGCCGTTGATATACACGCGCATGACGCTGCGCTTGTGACGCCGGCCCGGCGAAGATACAAGGGCCGCCGAAACGACGGCGGGGCCTGATGGCGAAACCGATCCATGTGCTGAGCGGACCGAACCTCAATCTCCTGGGGGTCCGCGAGCCGGAGATCTACGGACGAGAGACGCTGGCCGACATCGAGGCCCGCTGCGAAGCCCGGGCCCTGCGCCTCGGCTGCTCGATCGTGTTCCGGCAATCCAATCACGAGGGCGAACTGATCGGCTGGGTCCAGCAGGCCCGGACCGAGGCCGCCGCCCTGGTGATCAACCCGGCCGGCTATGGTCACACTTCCGTGGCCCTGCTCGACGCGCTGAAGACTCTCGATATACCGATCGTCGAATGTCATCTGTCGAACCCGGCGGCGCGGGAGACGTTTCGCAGGAAGACCTACGTTTCACTGGCCGCCACCGGCGTTGTTTCCGGGTTCGGAGGCAGCAGCTATGAACTGGCGGTCGAGGCCGCCGCCGGCCTGATCGGCGCCACCGGCGCCTCGGCCTGATCCGCAGACAAGGTAACGCTTCATGTCCAGTCCCAAGGCCGCTTCCGAGTCCGGCGATCCCCAGGCCATCGACACCCGGGTGGTGCGCAAGCTGGCCGACATCCTGAAGGATACCGGCCTGACCGAGATCGAGGTCGAGAGCGGCGGGCTGAAAATCCGCGTCGCGCGCGAGTTGACCGTCCAGCACATGGCCGCCCCGGTGACCCACCCGGTCGCCGCCACGCCGGTGGCGGCTCCCGTCGCCGCGCCGGTCGAGGCCGCGCCGACGGCGCCGGCG
>DAORNX010000507.1:365-2102 GCA_035441225.1 Caulobacter sp. | reverse complement strand
CGCGCCGGCGAGCGGCGCGCCGTTGCCGGCGGCGGCGTAGGCCTTGGCGGCGGCCAGGGCGGTCATCATGGCTCAGCCCTCTACTTCTTGAGCAGGTCGAGGGTGCGCATCTCCATGGAGCGCGCCGTCTCGATGACGTTGAGGTTGGCCTCGTAGGCCCGCTGGGCGTCCTTCATGTCGAGCGCCTCGATCAGCGGATCGACGTTGGGCAGCTTGACGTAGCCCTGCGGGTCGGCCGCGGGGTGGCCGGGGTCGTAGGTCGAGCGGAAGTCGCCGGCCGCCGGCTCGACCCGGCTCATCCTGACCCCCTCGCCGCCATCGACGGCGCGCGGCTCGAACACCGGCACCTGGCGGCGGTAGGGATCGCCGCCGGCCGTGCGGGACGTCGAATTGGCGTTGGCCAGGTTCTCGGCGATGATCCGCATGCGCGCCTGCTGCGCGCGCATGCCGGAGGCGGCGACGGCCATCGCCGCGTCGGACTGGGATCGGATCTCGGCCATTCAGTCCTCGCTCAACGGCCCGGCGGACGGGCGGCCATCCGCAGCAGGGCCATGGATTTCTGGTAGAATCCGATCGCGGCTTCGTACTCCATCCGCGACTCGCTCATCTTGATCATCTGGTCCTCGAGCACGACCTTGTTGCCATCGAGGGTCGTTTCCGAGTCCGGCGCCAGGGCCGAGCGGAAGCTTCCGGACCCGCCGATCCGCCGCGCCGGTCCCGGCAGGTGGGCCGCCGAGGTCTGGGCCGGCTGAACCATCGCCAGGCCCGCCTGTGACTGCACCTGGGCGGAGAAGGTGAAGGCCTTCAGATCGCGCGGGGCGTAGCCGGGCGTGTCGGCGTTGGCCACGTTCTGGGCGATCAGCCGTTGCCGCTCGCCCAGATAGCCAAGGCGCTGGCGAAGCATGGCGAACAGCGGGATGCCGGAAATATCCATCGTCGGACATGGTGAACAAACAGGGTTAATCGCGCCTTAAGGGTTCCGGCGCAGAGCATGCGGCTGCTGCCTCAGTTCCCCTCAGTCCGGGCGTTCCGACGTATGGATTTCCTCGAAATCGTCCGCATGGTCGCCGCCCTCGCGGTGACGCTGGGGCTGATCGGGCTCGCGTCCTGGGGCATGCGCCGGTTCGGCCCCGATGCGCTGTCGCGCCTGCAGGTGTCGCGCCGGGAACGACGGCTGACCCTGGTCGAGACCCTGGTGCTCGATCCGGCCCGCCGGCTGGTGCTGGTGCGGCTCGACGACGAGGAGCGGCTGATCCTGCTGGGCGAGGGTCGCACGCTGGAGACGCTCAAGGCCCCCGCCCGCCGCCGCAAGACTCCGGAGACCGCCGCCTGATGCGCGCCGCCCTCGCCCGCCTCGCCAAGGCCGTGATCAAGGTCGACCGCCAGGACCTGCGCCGCGCGGCGCTGCTGTCGCTGGGCGTGACCGTGGCCAGCCTGATCGTGCCCGCCGCGGCCCTGGCCCAGGCGGTCAACATCGACCTGGGCACGGGCGCGGGCCTGACCGAACGGGTGGTGCAGCTGATCGGCCTGCTGACGGTGATGAAGGGGCTGCCACTGTCCTATTCGAAGGACATGCAGGAGGACAAGGAAGCCGTCTTCGACGCGGCCGAGACGCTCGACCTGATGCTGGCCGCGATGACCGGCATGATCTCCGACCTGACGATCAACGAAGCCGCCATGAAGAAGGCTGCAGGTGCGGGCTATTCGACCGCCACCGACCTCGCCGACTGGCTGGTG
>DAORNX010000507.1:0-224 GCA_035441225.1 Caulobacter sp. | reverse complement strand
CGTGTTCTCGGTTCTTTCGGTGCAGAACTCGGTCAAGAGCCGTACCTCGTTCGGTGGCACGGCTCCGCAGGAAGTGCGCCGCCAGATCCGCTACTGGAAGAAGCGCCTGAAAACCGCCTGACCGGCACGGCTCGATCGACCAGCGGCAATCGACAGGGTGCAAACGACAGAAATCTCGGCTAAGAGCGGTCGCGACGGACACGCACGCGAGCCGACGGGACGGG
>DAORNX010000506.1:0-2103 GCA_035441225.1 Caulobacter sp. | reverse complement strand
TGTTCCGGATCACCCGGTCGGCGCCGGAGATGTCGAATCCGGCCAGATCCAGATAACCGCCCGGCGAGGCGTAGGCGTGCTGCATGTCGATGACGATCACCGCCGTCTGCGATACCGACACCGGGATCGGCTCGGGTCGGGCGGGCAGCATGATGATG
Source organism: Caulobacter sp. (assembly GCA_035441225.1). Lineage (GTDB taxonomy): Bacteria > Pseudomonadota > Alphaproteobacteria > Caulobacterales > Caulobacteraceae > Caulobacter. The sequence goes on along the minus strand of DAORNX010000506.1, from coordinate 1,945 downwards.
TCGTCGGGTGTCGCCATGCCGAAGCGGGCCCTTGCGTTGTCGGGGCCGTAACATGGCATACGCTGACGTGGCGCCAACCCGTCCCGAGCCGGAGTCCCCGATCCATGTCCGACCGCCTGCCTGACGCCAGCCTTGACCAGGTTTTCCGCACCGCGCGCACGCGCAACGGCTGGACACCGGACAAGGTGCCCGAGGCGCTGATCCGCGAGATCTACGACCTGGCGAAGATGGGGCCGACCTCGGGCAACTGCCTGCCGGGCCGGTTCCTGTTCCTGACCAGCGACGCGGCCAAGGCGCGACTGGCGCCGTTCATGTCCTCGACCAACCGGGCCAAGACGCTGGCCGCGCCGGTCAATGTCATCATGGCCTACGACATGGCCTTCGCCGACCGCCTGCCCGAGCTGTTTCCGCACAATCCGGGCGCGAAGGACTGGTTCACCCCGAACCCGGCCCTGACCCGCGAGACCGCTTTCCGCAACGGTTCGCTGCAGGCCGCCTACCTCATGCTCGCCGCGCGGTCCCTGGGGCTCGATTGCGGGCCGATGTCGGGCGTCAAGCTGGACGGCGTCAACGCCGAGTTCTTCGCCGGCACGACATGGGAGGCCAATTTCGTCTGCAACATCGGCTACGGCACGGACGAAGGATTGTTCCCGAGGAACCCGCGGCTGCCGTTCGAGGAAGCGTGCGGGATCCTCTGATCTCAGAAGCTGTCGAGGTCACGGGCGAAACGGATCGGTCCGCCATAGGCGCCCGCGATGACGGCGCGGGCCTTGTCGAGGTTCTCGTCGGCGATGGCGTTGTGGGTGACAACGAGCGCCCCGGCGCCGCAACGCCGCGCCAGCTCGCCGACCTCGGCCGGCGACAGGTGCTCCTTCCGGAAGTGGGCATCGACGATCGCCCAGATTCCCTCTGGAACACCCGGTCGCGTTGCCCGCAGGCGGCTGATCGACTCGGTCGGGTCCATGATCTCGCTGACCAGCAGGTCCGCGCCCTTGCAGAGGGTCTCGACCGCCGCCGAGGGCCCGGTGTCTCCGGTATAGAGGATCGATCGCCCCGGCGCGTCGAAGCGGAACGACAGCGAGAGGTGGCCCTGGGGGTTTTCCGCCAGGGTCTCGAAATGGCTGTTGGGAACCGCCGACACCGTCAGGGCGCCGAGCTGGAAGGTCTGGGCGCCCCCGATCTCGACCACGGTCACCCCGCTGTCCACCGGCGCCTGCTTGCCGACGATGGTGGCGCTGACCTCGACGCCGGGCTGCAGTGACTTCATGAGGTCATCGACCATCCGGCGCGTGCCGGGCGGGCCGTAGATGGTCAGCGGCGTGGTGGTCATGGTTTGCCGGCGCAGGCCCAGCAGGGCGAACAGACCGCCCGTATGGTCGAAGTGCAGGTGGCTGAGGATGACCGCGCCGACCGGCTCGATGGCCACGCCGGCCCTGGCCATCTGTCCCACGGCGCCGTCCCCGACGTCGACCAGGATGACCTGCGCGCCGTAGCGCAACAGGTTGGCCGGCTGCGACCGCGTCGGTGAGGCGATCGGCCCCGAGTTGGTCCCGAGCGTGGTGAAGGTGAGGCCAGGCTCGCCCCCCCGCACGGTCGCGGGGATCGACAGGGCGGCCAGGGCCAGCGCGGCGAGCGCGCGGCTGCGAAGGATGGTCATTCAGTGTTCCCCCAGACAGGTTCAGGCCGCGAGGGCCGCCGTCGTCCCGGTGCGCGCGGCCCAGGCGGCGGCAAGCGCCTCCGGCTCGCCGACGCCAAAGACGTAGCGATCCGGCCGCACCAGCACCGCCTCGCCGTCGCGACCCGAGAACCAGCGGGACAGGTCGCCCGCGAAGGGTGCCAGCCGGCCGACGAGTTGATCGCGTCGGATCAGCCAGGCCGCTTCGCCCAGCAGGTCATCCATCCGGGACCCGCCGGCCCACGGTTGCGGGAAGTACTCGCCGGCGGT
>DAORNX010000505.1:0-2121 GCA_035441225.1 Caulobacter sp. | reverse complement strand
GTGCGCGGCGGGGCGTTGCGGTTCGGCTGGAGTCTGCCTGGCTTCCCGGGTCCGCCCGGCGGCTGATCAGGCCGGCCGCCGTCGCCGAAGCGCCTCGCGCAGGGCCGTCAGCACAAGCGCGCCCCAGGCGACGCCCAGCCCAAGGCTCAGCATGTGAGCCTGCCGGGCCACATCGCTGATCGCCACCGATGTCCCGACCAGAGGGGCCAGCAGCAGCAGCGACAGACCCCAGCGCCGCGGCGTCACCACCAGGCAGGCCGCTGACAGGACCAGGGCGTGGACCGTGAGGGCGGTGAATTTGGTCCAGGCCGCCGCCGAGGCGACCAGCGCCAGGCTGTCGGCCGTGGACAGGTCGTTGGTCATTTCCAGGAGCGTGATGGTCTCGATAAGATCGGCCCCGAAGGCGACCAGGGCGGCGGCGATGGCGATCAGGGTCAGGGGCGTCAACAGCCGCCCGACCAGCCACACGGCCGAGGATACCGCGAAGGCGCTGTAGGTCGGGATGAAGGCCGCGATGTCGAAATGGTTGATCGCGTCCATCGCCGCGATGACCAGTCCGCGGCAGGGCGCGGCGGCGGGGCCGAAGATCGCGGTCAGGCTTTCGACCGAGCGGGCCAGTTCGAAACGGATTACATCGCCGTGGGTCATGCAGGCGCGCGCGGTGCGCACGGCGGGCAGGCGACTGAAGGCGATACTGATGATCAGGGTCGCCAGTCCGGTCATCGTCGTCAGGATCGCCCAGAGGCGTCCGCTGCTGTTGGCGCGCAAGGCGTCCCCCCCGGGTCGTCCGCCCGGATTATGGCGAACCCCGTTTCGGAGAACACTGGATTCAATTGTCGCGGGGCGCCGCGCGGCCGATCCGCCACCGGCGTCTCCCTCTCCCTCCGGGAGGGGCAGGTCAGAGAAGCTTGGCCGTCACCGTCCGGCCGCTCACCCCCGTCACCCGCATCGGCGCGATCTCGCCCACCGGCGCCTCGCCCGCGAAGGCGATCTCGGTGAAGTCGTCCGCACGGGCCACGCCGGCCTTCTCGACGAGCCCGTTCAGGGTCCGTCCGACCTGGCGCTGCAGGTGCCGCTGCAAGGCCTGCTCGCCGGCCGCGCGCAGTCGCCGGGCGCGGTCCTTGATCACTGTGCCCTTCACCGGCGGCATCTTCGCCGCCGGGGTGCCCGGGCGGGCGCTGTAGGGGAAGACGTGCAGGAAGCTCAGGCCCGCTTCCTCGACCAGGGCCAGGGTGTTGTCGAACGCCGCGTCGCTCTCGGTCGGGAAGCCGGCGATCAGGTCGGCGCCGAAGGCGGTGTCGGGCCGCACCGCGCGCACGTCCGCGATCAGCTTGAGGGCGTCGGCGCGCAGGTGGCGGCGCTTCATCCGCTTGAGGACCAGGTCGTCCCCGGCCTGCAGGCTGAGGTGCAGGTAGGGCATCAGCCGCGGCTCCTCGGCCAGGCACCGCATTAGGTCCGGGTCGATCTCGGCCGCGTCGATCGAGCTCAGCCGCAGGCGCGGCAGGTCCGGGACCAGCTTCAGAATGCGCGAGACCAGCTGGCCCAGCGTCGGCTGGCCGGGCAGGTCGGCGCCCCAGCTGGTGACGTCGACGCCCGTCAGCACCACCTCGCGATAGCCCTCGGCGGTCAGCCGGCGGACCTGTTCGACCACCTCGCCGGCGGCGGCGCTGCGCGAATTGCCCCGGCCGAACGGGATGATGCAGAAGGTGCAGCGGTGGTCGCAGCCGTTCTGCACCTCGACGAAGGCGCGCGCCCGGTCGCGCAGGCCGTCGATCAGATGGCCGGCGGTCTCCCGTACGGACATGATGTCGTTGACCCGCACCCGCGCCGACGTATCGGCCAGCGCGCCCGGCTGCGCCTTTTCGGCGTTGCCCAGCACCAGGTCGACCTCGGGCATGGCGGCGAAGGCCTGCGGGTCTATCTGGGCGGCGCAGCCGGTGACGATCAGCCGGGCGCCCGGCCGTTCGCGCCGCGCCTTGCGGATCGCCTGCCGCGCCTGGCGGACGGCCTCGTTGGTGACGGCGCAGGTGTTGAACACCACCGCGTTCTCGACCCCGTCCGCCTGTGCCCGCGCGCGCAGGGCCTCGCTCTCATAGGCGTTCAGCCGGCACCCGAAGGTGA
>DAORNX010000504.1:0-2122 GCA_035441225.1 Caulobacter sp. | reverse complement strand
GACGCGGCCTTCGCCGCCAGCCAGCCGCGGGTCGTGGCGGGCCTGGCGAAGACCGAGCCGGCCCGGGCCGAGGCCCTCGCCTGGTCGCTGGCCAGCGACCGCGGCGTGATGGCCCGGGCGACCTACGACGTGATGACCACCGACCTGCGCGGCGATCTGGCCGCGATCAGGATTCCCGTGACGGTCGCCTACGCCCGCGATCCGGCCATGGGCTTCTTCTACGGCGTGGTCGACCAGGTCTATGCGACCAACTACGCCGGCCTGGCCGGCGTCCGGCTGCGGCCCGTCGACGGGGCGTTTCACCATCTGATGCTCGACCAGCCGGCGCTGTTCGCGGCCGAGGTGGAGACGTTCTTGAAGTAGGCTCGGCGATCCTCCCGGAACGGCCTGGCGGCCGTCCGGGACGACGACGATCGAGCGGCTCTATTCCGCCGCCGGCCGCAGGTAGATCGACCGCTTGGGCACGGCCATCACCCGCTGCAGCATCGGCTCGAACGCCTCCAGCGGCATCGACTCATAGGCCGGGTCGAACGCCGACTGATCGTACAGGTGGCAGAACTGGGCCGTGTATTCGAAGTGCGGATGGCCGCGGAACTGCTCGCGCATGTCGCGGTCGAGCCCCAGGTGATGGAAGAAGTAGTAGCCCTGGAAGATGCCGTGCTGGGCGACCATGAAATGGTTGGCCTCGGACACGTAGGGGAAGACCATCGCCGCGGCGATGTCCGGGTGGTTGCGCGGGCACAGCACGTCGCCGATGTCGTGCAGCAGGGCGCAGACGACATATTCCTCGTCGCGCCCGTCACGGAAGGCGCGGGTGGCGGTCTGCAGGCTGTGCTCGAGCCGGTCGACGACGAAACCGCCGCAGTCGCCCTTGAGCAGCTGCAGATGGGCGATCACCCGCCCCGGCAGCTCGCGGCCGTACTCGGCGGAGGCCGCGGCGATCCTGGCCCAGTCCTCGGCCGTGCTCTCGACCATCGAGTGGAAACCGGCCCGTTCCCCGGACCCGTGCGCGCCGTCAGCCATGGCCTGTCTCCCAACGTCTGTTCGAGCCGATCGTGCGGGAGGGCAGGGCGGGCGTCAACGCCGCTTGCGGGCGCCGCGCGTTTGGCTATGTTCCGCCCGGCTCCCAGAGCGCGGCCGTAGTTCAGAGGTAGAACGTCAGCTTCCCAAGCTGAATGTCGGGGGTTCGATTCCCCCCGGCCGCTCCAGGGGTCCCGGCGCCCGGCGCCGGTTCAGGCCACCGGCGCCGTCCACCTCGCGCCTCTCCGGCGCATGTCCTCGGTCAGGGAGCGGGCGCGGCGGGCGACGAGGTCGAAGAACACGGTCGTCGCCTCGAGGGTCGCCACCTCCGTATCGTCCGACGACCGCCGCATGGTGAACCGGGCGGTGATCGACTTGTCGCCCAGCCGGGCGATCTCGCCATCGATATGCACAAGATCGCCCGACGACACTTCCGAGCGGTACTCGATCACCTGGCGGACGTCGGCGAAGCCGAGGCCGGCCCAGTCGGCGGCCGCGGCGTCGTAGCCGAAGACCAGGCGGAAGAAGTGGTAGCTGGCGTCATCGAACATCGCCACATAGTGGCGGCTGGTCAGATGGCCCATGGAATCGCATAGCCAGGGGTGCGCGACGCCGAAATGGACCCGGGCTGTCTCGTGCATGGCGGTCGCCTTTCTAGGAGTTGTCGGCAGGGCCGGCGGCGCCTGGCCGGGACGCCAGGCTGGCGGGGTCGCTGATGATGTCGGCGTGGGCCAGGGCGAGGATCCGCCAGACGTAGCCGGCCATCGATCGCCAGACCTCGAGGTGGAAGCTTTCGGCGGACCGCCGCCAGATCACGACCTCCACCCGGCCGAACACGGTTCTGGCCACGCGGCCGACGGGGAAGGCCGCGGGGGACAGGTCCAGCGGAGCGCCGGCGTTCAGCAGGTCGGCGGCCGCGACGCCACTGATGAGGATCGCGACCTGCCGGTCGGAGACGTCGACGACCGAGACGGGCTCCTCTGGAGGCGGCCCCGGCGGCCATGGACCGGCGCCGGCGGGGTCGTGGACCCGGAGCACCAGCCATTCGTCCGGCCCGAGCCGCAGGGCGGCCGTCGCCCCCTCGTCATGAACAGCCAACGGG
>DAORNX010000503.1:0-2123 GCA_035441225.1 Caulobacter sp. | reverse complement strand
CCGAGATCGAGAACACGTCTTCCACCGGCATCAGGAACGGCAGGTCCACCGGACGGTCCGGCTGCGGGATGTAGGTGTCCACCGCCGTCATCAGCGCCAGGATCGCGTCCTCGCCGATCGGCGCGTCACGACCTTCAACCGCCGCCAGGGCCGAGCCCTTGACGATCGGAATGTCGTCGCCCGGGAAGTTGTAGCTGCTCAGCAGCTCGCGCACTTCCATCTCCACCAGGTCCAGCAGCTCGGCGTCGTCGACCATGTCGACCTTGTTCATGAACACCACCAGCGCCGGCACGCCCACCTGACGGGCCAGCAGGATGTGCTCGCGCGTCTGCGGCATCGGACCGTCCGCCGCCGAAACCACCAGGATCGCGCCGTCCATCTGCGCCGCGCCCGTGATCATGTTCTTCACGTAGTCGGCGTGGCCCGGGCAGTCCACGTGCGCGTAGTGACGGTTCGCCGTCTCATATTCCACGTGCGCCGTGTTGATCGTGATGCCCCGCGCCTTCTCTTCCGGCGCCGCGTCAATGTCCGCGTAGTTCTTCGCCGTCGCACCGCCGGTCTTCGCCAGCGTGATCGTGATCGCCGCCGTCAGCGTCGTCTTGCCATGGTCAACGTGACCAATCGTGCCGATGTTGCAGTGCGGCTTGTTACGTTCGAATTTTTCCTTGGCCATATTCTCTACCTTGGGGCTGGCGGCGGGGTTCTGTGAAAGGCGACTGGAGCGGGTAGCCGGGATCGAACCGGCATCCTCAGCTTGGAAGGCTGCTGCACTACCATTGTGCTATACCCGCCTGCCGGCTGGGTCGCCGTCGTCTCCTGTTCAGTTCGAGGTCCCGCGTCTGCCGGGGAGAAGAACCATCATCGTGCGTGGTGGGGGAAGTAGGACTCGAACCTACGAAGCTTTCGCAGCGGATTTACAGTCCGCCCCCTTTGCCGCTCGGGACATTCCCCCTCGCGCGATGGTGCTCTTTCCTTGGCGGCCAGCCCCTTCGCGGTTAAGCGAAGCGGCCTGGGGCCCCAAATCGGAGCGCGTCTTATAGTGTCCTCGTTTGATGAACGCAACGACCGGAAAAAAGGCTTTCACAAGCGGCCTGAAAAAGGCGGAAAGCCTCGCCCGCAAAGGGTTTCCGCGAGCGATGCGAAGGACTGGCTGTGGGGCGTCCACGCCGTCGAAGCGGCATTGTCGAACCCGGCCCGGCCCGCGCCGCGCCGACTCCTGGTCACCGAGGATCGCGCCCGGACGCTGAGTCGTCGATTCCCGAACCTGCGGGTCGAGACCGCCGATGCGCACGAAATCGGCCGCCATCTGCCCCAGGGCGCCGTGCACCAGGGGATGGCCCTGCGCATCGACCCGCCCGAGCCACTCTCCATAGAAGAGCTGGGAGCGCCCGCGGAAGGCGTCCTGGTCATGCTCGACCAGCTGACCGACCCGCAGAATGTCGGCGCCATCTTCCGCTCGGCCGCCGCCTTCGGGGCGAAGGGCGTCATCCTGCAGGACCGCCACGCCCCCGCCCTCTCCGGCGCCCTCGCCAAGGCGGCGGTCGGGGCCGTCGACCGGCTGCCCCACGCCCTCGTCGTTAACCTCTCCCGCGCCCTCGAACAGCTGTCGGAGGCCGGCTGGAGGATCGTCGGTCTCGACGGCGCCTCGGACACGGCGCTGGACGCCGCCCTGGACGGCTCGCCGACGGTTCTGGTCATGGGCTCCGAAGGCGAGGGCTTGCGCCGACTGGTTTCCGAGCACTGCGACGTCCTGGCCAGGATTCCGATGCCCGGCGGCTTCGAAAGCCTCAACGTGTCGAACGCGGCGGCCATCGCCCTGTACGAATGCGCCCGAAATAGGGCCTGAATTCCCGCGTCAGGCGAACAGGTTACGCGAATCTGAATTAACCGTTTTGATTTCGTCGCGAAGGCGTGTTTCTCTTCGCGCCTTGTTTGATGGCGGGTCGAAACAGACCCGTTTTCTTCGGCATGGGATCGGGGGTTCCGATGTTGAAAGGCTTGGTGCGTTTGGGGGCCTGCGCCGCCTCGGGCGCCGCTTTTCTCGCGCTAACGGGGTGTGGCGGCGGCCACCCGGACGACGGCTATGCCGGTCCGCCGCCCGCCGGATATGACCGCGGCTCCAC
>DAORNX010000502.1:0-2128 GCA_035441225.1 Caulobacter sp. | reverse complement strand
CGCCCGCCCGCACCTTGAGCAGGAAGGGCTTGTCGGCCGCCAGCCCGAGCGAGCCGGCGATGGCCCCGCCCTCGACCTCCTCGGCGTCGGCGATCACGACCAGCGGCGCGCCCTTGCCACTGTCGATGGCCAGGCCAATGCGGTCGCCGGCGTGCAGCCGGCTGCCGGCGCCCAGGCGCACGTGGACCGGCCCTTTGCGAACGATGTCGAGCGAACCCACGACGTCAAACAGGCCGGGCCGATAGCTGAAGGCCGGCAGGGTCTCGACGACCATTCGGGCCTTGTCGATCCGCACCGAGACGGGGAGGTTTCGCGAGGTGGTCTTGGGTGTCAGCGTCGGACGACGCAGGATGCGAACTCGCCCCGCCGCGAGGCGATCGGCATGAAAGCGCCGAAAAAGCAGCTCGTGGTAGCGCCACGTCAGCACGACATTGTCAGCGTCGAGCCAGACACCCTTCTCGTCGCTGATGGTCAGGCGGCGGACGGTGAAGTCGCGCCACAGGTCGCCGTGCAGCCCTTCGATCTTCAGCCGTCCGTAGCGGCCGAGCTTGAGGCCGCTGGCGCGGGCCTCGATGAACAGTAGGCCCGGCGCGGTGTTGACGCCGTACCGGGTGACCAGTGCGACCCCGCCGACAAGGAGTACCGCCAGCAACGAGACGAGCAGGACCCAGCCCGGTCCGCCGCCCGGCAGAAGCCGTCGACGCGTGGGGGTCTGCGGCGATGGGGCGGACTCGCTCAAAACGCCTGTCCGATGCTGATGTAGATCTGGAACGCCGGGTCGCCCTCCCGCTTGTCGAGGGGCACGGCGATGTCGGCGCGGATCGGTCCGAAACCGAGGTCGTACCGTACCCCCAGTCCGGCTCCGACGCTGAAGTCGTCGCCCTGTGGGTAGGATTCCGCCCCGACCGCCCCGGCGTCGACGAACGCCACCACACCCCAGCGGTCGGTCAGGCGGCGCCGCGCCTCGAACGAAGCCTCGAACAGTGACAGGCCGCCCTGGGGCGTATTGTCGGCCAGTCGCGGCCCGATGGCCTGCCAGGCGTAGCCGCGGACCGACCCGCCGCCGCCGGCATAGAACCGTCGCGGCGCCGAGACGTCGTCGAGGACCGCCCCGAAGATCGAGCCGATCTTGAGCCGGGCGGCCAGCACGGTGCGGGAGTCCTCGTCGAGCGAGACGTAGGCCGAACCCTGCCCCTGAACCTTGAGATACAGCGCCTGCAGGTCGCCGACCGCGGCGGTTGGCTCGGCCCTCGCCTCGACCCGCCAGCCCCGAGTCGGGTCGAGAGGATCGTCGGAACGGTCCAGCGACATCGCCGCCAGCACCGAAGCGGTCAGGATGTCGCGCTCGGCGCCCCGGATGGTGGCGTTGTTGACCTGCGTCTTTTCCGCGCTGCGGCTGGCGTCGAGCGCCAGGCCGGCGGTGACGAACGAGGTTTTGCCGAACCGCCGGGTGATGTCGCCGGTGGCCATCACGCCGGCCGCGTCATAGGCGTCGGTCAGGGCGTTGTAGACCCCGGCGACCAGGGTCAGGGTCTGCTGCGGCCGGCGCCAGTGCGGCAGGGCCAGCCGGGCCTCGAACCGCTGTTCGAGTTCGGCCAGGCGCAGGGTGTAGGTGGTGGTGTCCGCCCGGCCCAGCTGGTTGAACCGGGTCCGGCGCAGGTCGAGGCCCGCGCCCTCGCTGGTCGAATAGCCGGCGCTGACCTCGAGGGTCCGCCGCGGGCGATCGGTCAGGCCCACCAGCACCGGCCGACGGCCATCGGCAGCGGCCTTGTCGGCCGGCTGCAGCGACACCGAGACGGAATCATAGACCCCGGTGTCGAGCAGCCGGCGTTCGAGCTCGGCCAGGTCCTCCGGATCATAGACGTCGCCGGCCTTCCACGGCGCCAGCCGGACAACCCAGTCAGGCCGGGTCCGGCCGGCCGGCTGGACGGTCAGCCCGTCCATTATCACCCGATCGCCGGCGACGATGCGGAAGGTCGGCCGCACCGTATGGTCGGCGTGGTCGACGATCACCTCGCGCACGCCCGGTTCGGCGTCGGCGTAGCCGCGCTTCTGGATGGCGGCGACGATGCGGCCCTCGGCGGCGAGCACATCGGCGGCCCTGCCGGCCGCGCCGCGGCGGATGGCC
>DAORNX010000501.1:0-2130 GCA_035441225.1 Caulobacter sp. | reverse complement strand
CTGCTGCCGGTTCCGGGCCTCGACGGCTACGGCGTGATCCGGCCGTTCCTGCCGACGGCGCTGCAGGCGCGGCTGGCCCCGATCGAGCCGCTGGCCATCCTCGCCCTCATCGCCATGGTGTTCTTCCTGCCCGGCGCCTCGGGCCTGCTGTGGGGCGCCGCGCTGGGCCTGACCGACCTGACCGGCGTCGACACCGACCAGATCGGCCGGGGCCTGGCGGCGTTCCGGTTCTGGCGGTAGGGCCAGGGAACAGGGACCAGGAACCAGGGACTAGGGACTAGAAAGTTCGCACGCCGGCCGGCTGCCTATCCCAAATCCCAGCCCCTAGCCCCTGGCCCCTCTTGCCTGGACCCTAGGCCTTCGCGCCGGCGATATAGCCGTCGACCACCCGCTCGAGCACCGTCAGCGGCACCCCGCCCGACAGCAGACAGGCGTCGTGGAACTTGCGGATGTCGAACCTGCGGCCGAGCGCCTTCTGGGCCTTGGCGCGCAGGCGCAGGAACTCGATCTTGCCGACCATGTAGCTGCAGGCCTGGCCCGGCCAGACGACGTAGCGCTCGATCTCGGTGATCGCGCTGGCCTCCTGGTCGCCGATATTGTCGACGTAGTATTTGACCGCCTGCTCGCGGCTCCAGCGCTTGTGGTGCATGCCGCTGTCGACGACCAGCCGCACGGCGCGGAACATCGCGTCGTGCAGCATGCCGATCTGGCCGACCGGGTCATGCTCGTACATGCCCATCTCCACCGCCAGCTGCTCGGCGTAGAGCGCCCAGCCCTCGCTGTAGCCCGAGAAGCCGATCATCTTGCGGATCAGCGGCAGATCGCCGGCCTCGTTGCTCAGCGACAGCTGCAGGTGGTGGCCCGGAATCGCCTCGTGATAGGTCAGGGTCGACAGCGTGAACCGCGGCTGCTCGCTGCTGTCGCGCAGATTGATCCAGTAGATGCCCGGCCGCGAGCCGTCGAGGCTGGGCGAATTGTAGTAGCCGCCCGGGGCGCCGGCCTCGATGGCCTTGGGCACGCGGCGGATCTCCAGCGGGGCCTTGGGCAGCTGGCCGAAGTATTTCGGCAGCAGCGGGGTGATCGCCTTCACCTTGTCGTTCAGGTCGGCGATCAGCTGGACCTTGCCTTCGTCCGTGTTCGGATAGTGCTGCTTCGGGTCCGAGTACATCTGGCGGAAGCGCTCGCCGACCGTGCCGCTGGCGTAGCCCGCCTTGCGCATCAGCTTGTCGCACTGGGCGCCGAGGCTGGCGACCATGTCGAGGCCGGTCTGGTGCACCTCGTCGGGGGTGATCCGCGAGGTCGTGTAGTTCTCCAGCGAGGTCAGGTAGTAGTCCTCGCCCTTGGGCAGGCGCCAGACACCGGCGTCGTGCACGGCCTTCGGCCGCCAGCCCTCGAGCAGGGCCGCCTGGCGGGCCAGGGCCGGGCGGATCTTCTCGGCGTAGAGCTTCTCGGCCTGGCCGGCGTAGTCGCCGGTGATGCCCTTCTCCTTGGCCCGGCGGGCCACGGATAGCACCAGCGGCGAGGCGTCCGGCGCCACGCCGAGCATGCTCTTGAACTGGATCAGCGCCTTGTCGATGGTGAAGTCGGCCGGAACGACGCCCAGGGCGGCGTCATGCTCGGCGACCTCGACCTCCTGGTCGAGCAGCCGGCCGAAGGCCTCGACCCGCGACAGATAGGCGTCGGCGTCGGCCTTGGTCTCGATCACGTGCTGGCTGTCGAGGAAGTCGGGGACCTGCTGGTAGGACCCGGTCAGCTGCGAGATGACATAGGGCGCGCCGCCATAGGCGCCGTTGTAGGCGAACTTCTCGGTGAACTCGTCGCCGTTGGCCAGGACGAACTCGACCGTGTCGTAGCTGGCCGCGTCCATGCCGGAGAGCTTGCTGCGGTCGACGGTGCGCAGGCTCTTCAGCTCCTGGGCGTTGTATTCGCCGTTCTCCTTGAGGGCCGCGAGCGAGAAGTCCGACAGCTGCGACTTTGTCCAGGCCATGTCGCCCTTGTCGATGCCGAGGCTGGTTGCCGCTTCCGGCGAGCGGCGCAGCTGGCGGGCCACCAGGGCGTCATAGATGGCGGTGGCCTTGGCGACCTCGGCCGGGTCGCTCGCGCCGGCGCCGGCGACAGCGGCGAAGGCGT
>DAORNX010000500.1:0-2130 GCA_035441225.1 Caulobacter sp. | reverse complement strand
TGAAGGAAAAGGCCAAGGCCGCCGGCCTGTGGAACTTCTTCATGCCGCCGCACAGCGGCCAGACCCATGTGGACGACACCTTCCAGTTCGAAGGCATCCAGCTGACCAACCTCGAATACAGCATGATCGCCGAGCAGATGGGCAAGATCGGCTTCGCGTCCGAGGTGTTCAACTGCTCCGCGCCGGACACCGGCAACATGGAAGTGCTGATGCGCTACGGCACGCTGGAGCAGAAGGAGCGCTGGCTGCGCCCGCTGATGAACGGCGAGATCCGCAGCGCCTTCCTGATGACCGAGCCGGCCGTGGCCAGTTCCGACGCCACAAACATCGAAACCGAAATCCGCCGCGACGGCGACGAGTACGTCATCAACGGCCGCAAGTGGTGGTCCTCGGGCGTGGGCGACCCGCGCTGCAAGGTGGCCATCGTCATGGGCAAGACCGACCCGGACAACGCCAGCCGCCACCAGCAGCAGTCGCAGATCCTCGTGCCGATGGACGCGCCGGGTATCGAGATCGTCCGCATGCTGCCGGTGTTCGGCTATGACGACGCGCCGCACGGCCACGCCGAGGTCATCCTCAAGGATGTCCGGGTGAAGGTCGAAGACGCCCTGCTGCTCGGCGAGGGCCGCGGCTTCGAGATCGCCCAGGGCCGCCTCGGACCGGGCCGCATCCACCACTGCATGCGCACCATCGGCACGGCGGAAGTCGCGCTGGAAAAGATGTGCAAGCGCCTGATGAGCCGCAAGGCGTTCGGCAAGTACCTCAGCGATCACTCGGTCTGGGAACAGCGCGTCGCCGAGGCCCGCATCGACATCGAGATGTGCCGCCTGCTCTGCCTCAAGGCGGCCGACATGATGGACAAGGCCGGCAACAAGTCGGCCCGTCTGGAGATCGCCATGATCAAGGTGGCGGCGCCGCGGATCGCCCTGAAGATCATCGACGACGCCATCCAGGCCCACGGCGGCGCCGGCGTGACCACCGACTTCGGCCTGGCCTCGGCCTACGCCCACCAGCGCACCCTGCGCCTGGCGGACGGCCCGGACGAGGTCCACTGCCGCACCATCGCCCGCGACGAGTTCGGCAAGTACGGCGATCTGAAGATGCAGCAGAAGAACGAGCGGGACAAATCGCTGGAAGTCGCCGGCATCCGGTAGGACCCACGGGGACATGTCCGCATCCGGTACGTGTCCCCTGTCTTCCGCGGACAGGGGGACATGCGTTGAAGCGCATGTCCCCGCGCGGGTTCACGGATAGACCAGCGGCACGGCGACCGCCGTTCCGTCGGCGGGCACGGTGATCTTCACCTCGGCGAAGCCCGGACGCTGGCCGCGGGTCCACTGTCCGCTCATCCCCCAGCCTTCCCCAGGTTTGCCGTCGGGCGCCCGGGCCATGCGCATGTCCCCATCGGCGTCGTGCAGGACCATCACCGCGTACTCCCCGGGCGGGACGTCCCGCACGACGAGCGTTTCGTCGCCGGTGACGTCGCCTGCGCCGATCGCGCCGTAGCGGCCCTCGGGCTTCATGAACTCGTCGGCCGTCTGCAGGGACACCAGCATCCGGCCGCCCCTGGGCTGAACGCCCGTCAAGTTGACGGTAACGTCCGCGGCAATCGCCGCGCCCGCCAGGCCCGTGCCGATCACCAGCGCCGTCAGGCCCAATCCCATGCGTTTCATAAGCGTCGCTCCTCTTGTTGAGACAATGTGCTTTATAAAACAAAGCACATTGTCGTCACGTTACGATTTGGTCATGTGCGCCCGCCTCCCCGGGCGAGCCTAGATGTTGAACACCGGGCCGGCCGTCAGCTGCCGGCTGGCCCAGAAGGGCAGGGACAGGGTCAGCCCCATCAGGACCTCGAACAGGACCAGCTGGATCGACCGGGCGTCGCCGTGGCCGTCGAGAATGCCGGACGCCAGCCGCCCGACCGCCGAACCGCCCCACAGCAGGGCCAGGGCCAGGGCCATGCTCGCCCCGACGGAGGGATAGTAGCCGAGCAGGCCGGCCGTCCCCGCGTGCGCCAGCAGCAACATGGCCCCGAAGCCGCGCGCTGCCCCGAGGCCGCCGCCCCCCGCTTCAGCCGCTGCAAGTCCGCGGGCGGCCAGCGCTTCCCGCGGCCTCGCCAGGCCGTAGCCG
>DAORNX010000499.1:375-2135 GCA_035441225.1 Caulobacter sp. | reverse complement strand
AGACCGCGAACAGCATGAATCCCAACAGCAAGGCAAGACCAAGGCGATAGCCGACCGCCTGGACATTTGCCGCCAGTGGCCTGCGGGCAACGGCCTCGTAGGCGTAGAATACCAGGTGCCCGCCATCGAGAACCGGGATCGGCAGCAGATTGAGGAAGCCCACGCTGACCGAGAGAATCGCCGAAAGCTGCAACAGGGCGATGAAGGAGCCGAACACGCCGGCCGCCGGGTTCGGCGCTCCCACGGCGCCCGCCTTGGCCACGGCATCGGAGGTCTTGGCGATGCCGATGAAGCCGCCCAGCTGATCGGCCGGCACCTGGCCGGTGACCAGACGGCCGAGGTAGAAGAGGGTCGTCGACAGGATGTCCGCCGTCTTCTGCACGCCGCCGGCCACGGCCTCGACCGGATTGTAGCGGATGCGGATCAGGTCCTCGGGCCGGTCGAGATGGCTCAGGCCCAGCACGCCGATCTTCTGCCGGGCGCCGGTCGGGTCGGTCACCTGCTTCATCGCCGGGGTGGCGACCAGCTGAAGTTCGCGGCCGCCGCGGTCAACGGTGAAGACGATCGGAATATTGGCCCGCACCACGGTCAGGGGAATGATGTCCTGGAAGGCGTGGATTTCGCGCCCGTCGGCCCGGGTGATGATGTCGCCCGGCTTGAACCCGGCCCTTTCGGCGGCGCTGCCCGGGGTCACCTCGGTGACGCGCGGCACGCTGCGGACTTCGCCGAAGACGCTCAGCAGCAGGGCGAAAAGCCCCACCGCCAGAACGAAGTTCGCCGTCGGACCGGCCAGGGTGATGATGGCCCGCTGCCAGACAGGCTTGAAATGGAAGAAGCGCTGCAGCGCGGCCGGATCGTTGTGGGCCAGGATCTTGGCCTTCATCGCCTCCAGGTCGTCGTGATCGGGCACGCTGGCCGCGTTCTCGTCCCCGGCGAACCGGACATAGCCGCCCAGCGGGATCCAGCCCACGCGCCATTGCACGCCGCGCTTGTCGCGCCACTTGAGGATCGCCTGGCCAAAGCCGAGCGAAAAGCTGTCGATCACGGTGCCGAAGGCCCGCGCCGCCCAGTAGTGCCCCAGTTCATGAATCGTGACCACGAGGGTGAGCACGAACAGAAACGGCAGAATCCAGGACACCAGGTCGGGCATCGGCCGATTTACTCCCCTACGGTCAGTGGAAGACTGGACGTTGCGAAACCGCTTCCGCCGCTACCCGGCGCGCGCTCGCATCGACCATCATCGCGCCCTCAAGGGCGCCGTCCCCCACGCTGCCCTTCAGATCCCCCACACCGTTCATGCGATCGAGTGTATCCGAGACCAGCGGGGCAATATCCAGAAAGCCGATCTTGCGGTCAAGGAAAGCCGCCACGGCGATCTCGTTGGCGGCGTTCATCGCCGCCGGCGCGCCGCCGCCCGCGTTGAGCGCCGCGCGGGCGATCCCGATGGCCGGAAAGCGCGTCGGGTCGGGCGCCTCGAAGGTCAGCTGGCCCATCGCCGCCAGATCGAGCCGGGGCGCCGGCCAGGGCAGACGATCGGGCCAGGCGAAGGCGCAGGCGATCGGGCTGCGCATGTCGGGCGGCCCGAGCTGGGCCAGGGTCGAGCCGTCCGCGTACTCGACCATGCTGTGGATCACCGACTGGGGATGAATGAGGACATCGATCCGTTCCGCCGGGGTGGAGAAGAGATAGGAGGCCTCGATCATCTCCAGCCCCTTGTTCATCATGGTGGCGGAGTCGATCGAGATCTTGGCCCCCATGCT
>DAORNX010000499.1:0-352 GCA_035441225.1 Caulobacter sp. | reverse complement strand
GTTCCGGCGTGGCCGCGGCCATCTGGTCGCGGGTCCAGGTGCGGAACGGGCCGCCCGAGGCCGTCAGGATCAGCTTCGCCACCCGCTGCAGGCAGTCCGGCTGAAGCACCTGGAAGATCGCCGAATGTTCGGAATCGACCGGGATCACCTGACCACCGGCCCGCCGCGCCGTCTCCAGCAGCACCGGACCGGCGCAGACCAGGCTTTCCTTGTTGGCCAGCGCGATCACCGAGCCGACGCGGGCCGCGGCAAGCGTCGGCGCCAGGCCGGCCGCCCCGACGATGGCCGACATCACCCAGTCGGCGCCCATGGCGGCCGCTTCCTCGACCGCGGCCGCCCCGCCGGCGGTGGC
>DAORNX010000498.1:0-2135 GCA_035441225.1 Caulobacter sp. | reverse complement strand
ATCAAGATCGAGGAGTGGATGTGGACCTTCAACATGCCCACCGATCACCCGCGCATCTCGTTTGACTGCTGGATCCCCGAGGACAGCTACTGGGGCCTGGTCGACCGGGGCCTGGGCCTGGGCCAGTCGTTCGTGCACCAGAACCGCATCCGCCAGGCGGCCAGTTCGCTGGGCGCGGCGGTCTACTGCATCAACGAGAGCGTCAAGTACGCGCGCATGCGCAAGCCGTTCGGCAAGGCGCTGAGCGACAACCAGGCGATCCAGTTCCCGCTCGTCGAGCTGCACGCCCAGTGCGAGATGCTGCGCCTGCTGATCCGCCAGACCGCCTGGCAGATGGACACGATGGACCACAAGACCATCGAGCGGGAGATCTCCGACAAGGTCTCGATCTGCAACTACTGGGGCAACCGCCTGTGCTGCGAGGCCGCCGACCGCGCCATGCAGGTGCACGGCGGCATGGGCTACAGCCGGCACAAGGCCTTCGAGCACATCTATCGCCACCACCGCCGCTACCGCATCACCGAGGGCAGCGAGGAAATCCAGCAGCGCAAGGTCGCCGCCTTCCTGTTTGGTTACCTCGGCCCGAAGCGCCAGGAGTTCAAGGCGCTGGAAGAAGAGTGGGCGGCCGGCCGCGCGGCCGGCAAGAACGATCGCGAACTGGGCATGTAGGAGGGTCAGATGGCGCACATCGAGGGCGGCTGCCTTTGCGGCCAGGTGCGGTTCAGCGGCGAGGCCGAGCCGCTGTTCCAGGCCGTCTGCCACTGCAAGAACTGTCAGCGGCAGGCCGGTTCGGCCTATTCGGTGATCGTCGGCGTGCCGCGCGGGGCGCTGACCGTGACCGGGACGCTGAAGACCTATCACGACAGGGGTGACAGCGGCGGGACCGTGGACCGTCACTTCTGCCCCGACTGCGGCTCGCCGCTGTTCTCGGACGCGCCGGCCCGGCCGGAGCTGGTGTTCATCAAGGCCGGGACGCTTGACGACCCCAGCTGGGTGACGCCGCAGATCCATATCTGGACCGAGAGCGCCATGGCCTGCACGACGATTCCGGCCGGCGTCCCCGCCTTCGCGAAGAATCCTGGATAGCGGGGTTCTCCCCCTCGACCGCGATCTCTCCTATATGTGCCTTCACGGCCGCTCGGGCGGCCGATTGAAGGGGCCATCCATGACCATCTTTTCGCGCCTTGTCCGCATCGTCCCCGCGCTCGCGATCGCCGCGACCCTGGCCGGCTGCGGCATCAACACCATTCCCACCCGCGACGAGCAGGTGAAGGCCGCCTGGGGCGACGTCCAGAACCAGTACCAGCGCCGGGCCGACCTGATTCCGAACCTGGTCAACACGGTGAAGGGCTACGCCGCCCAGGAGAAGGACGTGCTGACCGCCGTCACCGAGGCCCGCGCCAGCGCCACCCAGGTGCGCGTCGACGCCTCGACGATCACCAACCCGGCCCAGTTCCAGCAGTACGCGGCGGCCCAGGACAGGCTCAGCGGCGTGCTCGGCCGGCTGATGATGATCCAGGAGAACTATCCGGAGCTGAAGTCGAACCAGAACTTCCTGGCCCTGCAGAGCCAGCTTGAGGGGACGGAGAACCGCATCAGCGTCGCCCGCCGCGACTACAACGAGGCCGTCCGGCTCTACAACACCAGCCTGCGGACCTTCCCGACGGTGATCTGGGCCAAGACGCTCTACGGCGCCCAGAAGCCGGCCCTGCCGTTCGAGGCGGCGGCCACCGCCCAGACCGCGCCGACGGTCAGCTTCGACACGACGCCGCCGGCGGCCGCCCCGGCCCCGGCCACCGCGCCGGCGACGAAGTAACTTGAACGCCACCACCAAGGTCCTTCCCCACCGGTCATCGGCCGCGTGGGGAAGGATGTGGGCGTCGCTCATGGCGCTCACCATCCTGCTCGTCGCCCTGCCGGCGCTGGCCGCCGCGCCGACCTTTCCCCCGCTGACGGGACGGGTGGTCGACGACGCCAATGTGCTGTCGCCGGCGACGGAGGCGGCGCTGACCGAAAAGCTGGCCGGGCTCGAGGCCGCCTCCGGCCATCAGCTGGTGGTGGTCACCCTTCCCACGCTGCAGGGCTACGAAATCGAGGACTACGGCTACCAGCTGGGCCGGGCCTGGAAGATCGGC
>DAORNX010000497.1:0-2136 GCA_035441225.1 Caulobacter sp. | reverse complement strand
TGGTGCCGCCGGTGCCGATCATCTTGTTGCCGCCCTCGTGGCGCTTCTTCTGCTCTTCGAGCCGCTTCTGCAGCATCTCCATGAGCTTGTCGAAGCCGCCCATGGCCTCGATCTCGGCCTTCTCCTCGTCGGTCAGGAACTTCTCGGTCAGCAGCTTGAGCCACTCGGCCGGGATTTCCGGATTGCCCGCGTCGCCGACCATCTCCAGGCCCTTGAACACATGGCCGAACACCTGGTCGAACTTGTCGAGGTTCTTCTCGTCCTTCACCAGCGCCGAACGCGACAGGTAGTAGAAGTCCTCGACCTTGCGATCGATGACGTCCTTGTCCATCGCCTCCATGAGCATCAGGTATTCCTTCAGCGTGACGGGGACCTTGGCCTCCCGCAGCGCGGTGAAGAAGTTCATGAACATGGCGGACTCTCAGGCGTCGAACGGTTGTTTGACAGAGGATGGGGGGCAACCGCCGCCTTGTCCAGTTTCGCGAATGCGCTGTGCGTGGTTCGACACGCGCCTTCGGCGCTGCTCACCATGACGTAGAGCAAATGCACGTCATCCTGAGCAGGCCCGCAGGGCCGTGTCGAAGGACGCAATCAGCCTCACCCCCGCCGCAGGATGAACTCGCGGTCGAGGGTCTGGCCGACGGCGAACGCGTATTCGCCGACCTTGTCGAACCCCATCCGGCCGTAGAGCCGCTGCGCCCCGAAGTTCTCCGACCAGACGCCGATCCACAGCGGGCGGGGGCCGTCCTTCTCCAGCCAGGCCAGCACCTCGGCCAGCAGGCGCGAGCCGGTTCCGCCGCCCTGGAAGGCCTTCAGCACATAGAGCCGCTTGAGCTCGCCGCAGGCCGGGGTGACCTCCTCATGGGGCAGGTCGCAGGGGCCGGCCAGGGCGTAGCCGACGACGGCGCCATCGGCCTCGACCACCCAGGACGCCTTCGCCGGATCGGCCAGATCGGCCCGCGTGCGATCCAGGTTGTAGGCATAGACGAGGAAATCGGCGAGATCCTGCGGAGGGTAGAGATGGCCAAAGGTCTCGGTGAAGGTCTCCGCGCCGATATGGCTCAGGGCTTCGGCGTCGGCGGGCGTGGCGCGGCGAATGGTCGGAGCGGGCATGAGGGTTGAATAACGTTCGCCGTTCGCCGCGCAAGGTCCGGTCAGTGATCCGGCCCGCGCGTGCTGACCGTCGCGTCCGCGCCCGCGAACTGCGCCAGGCCGCCGTCGCGCAGCCAGGCCAACGCCTTCGGATCGTCCTTCAGCCACGCGTCCCACCAGGCCAGCGACGCGGCCAGGATGATCTGGCGGTGGCGCGCGTCGTTGGGCCGGGGCGCGCCGCCGACCTCCTGCCGGCCGGAAAAGACCATGTGGTCGCCGCCGGTCAGCAGCACCAGCATGTCCGGCCCGGCGACATGGGCGAACGGCTGTTGCCGGCCGGCGACGACATCGGCGGCGGGCTCGTCGGCGCGGACCGTGAAACTGTCCTCCGTGCCGGTCAGCGACAGGAACGGCCGGGTGATCGATCCGAAGGCCGTCGCGTTGTCGCCGTCGCGGGCGGCGGACGGGCTCATGGCCAGGAAGGCGGTGAAGCGCGGCTCGGGCAGGGAGCGGCCGCCCGGATAGACCTGGCCGGCCATGGCCTGTGTCGTCACCGCGCCGAAGCTGTGGCCGGACATGCCGATGCGGGCCAGGTCCATGCGACCCTTCAGCGGCCCGTCCGCCCGGTTCATCAGGGCCAGCTGGTCGAGCGCGAACGGGATGTCGAAGAAGCGGTTCAGCGTGACCCGCGGATCGGCGACCGCGCGGGCGAGCATGGCCCGGTCGACTTTGCCGAGGTCCGGCCGCACGCCCTGCCAGATCGACACGTCGGAACCCGGATGCTGCACCATCACCACGACGTAGCCGTGGCTGGCGAGGAAGTGGCCGTAGTAGGCCGCGCCGCGCCGGCTGCCGCCCAGTCCGTGCGAGAACACCACCACCGGCGCTGCGCCTGACACGCCTTCCGGATAGCGGATCAGCCAGGGCACGGTCCGGTCCCGCGCCTGATCGCGCCACTCGCCCTCCAGCTGGACCACACGGTACGGCCCGGCCTGGCTCCAGGCGGCGTCGACGGTCGTGTCCGGCGCGGCCGGCGCGGCCGTG
>DAORNX010000496.1:0-2139 GCA_035441225.1 Caulobacter sp. | reverse complement strand
CCAGCGCCAGCGGCGACAGCGCGTCACGCAGGCGCATCGGCGCCTCGACGACATAGCCGCTGACCATGCCGCCCAGCGCGCCGGGATCGATCGTGACACCGGCCCGTTCGGCCAGCGCCACGACCAGCTCGGCCAGGGGCGCCGTCCCGGCCCGGCCGTTCAGCCAGTGTCCGGTGACCCAGTTGGCCCCGTCGCGCCAGACACCGGCGCGGGCGGGGAAGTCGGGAAACGGCCGGGCGTCCCAGCACCAGGCGCCCATCGCCGAAACCATCGGCCCGCCATAGACCGGCGAGACGGGATTGTTGGCGACGTCGGCGAAATGAGCCAGCACGGCCTCCAGCGTGCGCCGCTGGCCCGCGTCGTCGCGCCGGCCGCTGGAAAACGGCGGCAGGGCGCTCTCGCTGCTCTTGGGATCGACGAACAGGTTCGGCGCATTGGCCCCCCGGTCGACGGCCGCGCAGCCGAACTCGATCAGCCGGATCGGCTTGGAGCAGGGAATCCAGGCGGTCGGCGCGCCGGACCGTACGCCGGCGGGTCGGTCGTGATGCGGGTTGGACCACCAGCCGGCCAGGTCCTTGGGCCGGAACACCCAGGGCTCGCCATGGGCGACGTCGGTGATCGGGGAGCGCAGCCGCGCCAGCCGGTCCGCCTCCGAGGCGTAGTACCAGTCGTAGCCTTCGCCGGACGCGACATCCCAGGCGTCCTGCGGCTCGCCGTCGCGCCAGTCGGCCAGCGGCGGATAGAAGTCGATGCCGACGAAGTCGATGGCGGGATCGGCCCACAGCGGATCGAGATGGAAGAACACGTCGCCGGACCCGTCGGCCGGCTGATGGCCGAAATACTCGCTCCAGTCGGCCGCGTAGCCGATCGCCGCCTCCGGCCCCAGAATCGACCGGCAATCCGTCGCCAGAACACGCAGCGCCTCGACGGCGGGGAAGCCGGCGCCATCCCGGATGGCGGTGATCCCGCGAAGCTCCGAGCCGATCAGGAATCCGTCCACGCCGCCGGCCGCCTGGGCCAGGCGGGCGTAGTGCAGCACCATCCGCCGCAGCCCCCAGTCGGTCGGCCCGCCGTAGGCGACCGATTCTCCGTCGATGGTGAAATCATCAGCCGAGGCTCCGCCGAAAAGGGCTGGAATATCAGCGGCTTCCCCACTAATTCTTCCGCGCCACGGATAGGCTTCGCAGTCCATCAGGATGAACGGGTAGAGGGTCACCCGCAGGCCTCGGGCCTTCAGCTCGGCGATGGCCTGCAGCACGGCGCGGTCGGCCGGCGTGCCGCCGTAGGAGGGGCCTCCATCCTGTTGCGAGACGACGTGCGCACCGCCCCGGCCGACGCCGCCCGCGCGCCACGACCACGGCCGGGTCGCCTTGGTGATCCGCTCGACGCCCGGTCGGAACCGGCAGAGGCCGGCGTCAAGGCTGTCTCCGAACCAGGCGACCACGAGGGTCACCTCCTCGAGACGCGGCAGTTGCGCCTGCAGCTGGTCAAGCGACACGAGCAGGTCGGGTCGCCCCTCGCCATTGTTGACGTTCTCGGCCGTCAGGCGGGTCAGGCCGTCGCGGCGCTGGATCACATCGGTGGCGTAGACGAACTCCCCGGCGCCGGGGATCAGGCACACGCCGGTCAGCCGGTCCTCGAGGCCGCCGGTCGATGCCGGCCGGCGGAACACCTCGAACGACAGTTGCGGCGGCCGGTCGCCATAGGCCTCCAGGGGCAGATCCTCGAAGACGACATAGGCGCAGCCCCGATAGGCGGGTGACGCGCCCTCGATGGCCTCGATCAGCGGATCGGGCGCCTGGTCCTCGCCGCCGCGATGGACCCGCATGGTCACGCCGGCCATGTCCATCGGCCGGCCGTCGGCCCAGATCCGGCCCACGCCGTCGATCGGCCCCTCGCAGAGGGCTACGGCGAACGACAGGCTGTAGCGGTAGTCGACGGTGCGCGGCCCGCCCTTGCCGCCGCCGGCCTGGCGCTCGATCCGTCGTTCTTTGAAGCGGGCTGCCCAGATCACCTGGCCGGCCACGCGGGCCCGACCGAACACGGCGGCCATCGGGGCGCCCTCGGCGGCGGACATCAGTTGCAACTCGCGCAGCCGCGGCCCGACCTGCCTGGCCGGTTGGAGCGCCGAGAGGGCCG
>DAORNX010000495.1:0-2139 GCA_035441225.1 Caulobacter sp. | reverse complement strand
CGGTCACCACGCCCGGGTCGCTGGCCGGCCTGTTCGAGTTCCTGGACGACGCCGCGCCGGATGCGCTGTTCGGCTACAACCACCCCGGTCGGGAACCAGGCGCACTGGACGATTTCTCGTTGCCCCCCAGTCATTTCCGTCATCTCCAGCGACGGATGGTGGCGCTGGAGGCGTTCAACCGCCGCGAGGACTTCCTCTTCCAGCCCCGCCTCGGCGGCCCGTTCTCGCCCCTGGCCGAAGCGGCGGGGCGCCGGGCCCTGCGCAACGCGGCCCTCGATCTGCTGTCGGTCGACAGCCACGCCGAAAACGTCGACATCGCCGCGCGGCACTTTGAAACCGCGGCCAACATGACCGACGCGATCGGCGGCCTGGCGGCCCTGATGGCGCTGGGAGGCGACGGCAGGGAAAAGGCTCTCGAAACCTTCCACGCCCGCTGGAAGGATGAACCGCTGGTGCTGGACAAATGGTTCGCCATCCAGGCGCGCGACAGTTCGGACGAGGCCCTCGGCAGGGTGCTGGGCCTGACCGTCCATCCCGACTTCGACCGACGCAATCCCAACCGCCTGCGCGCCCTGGTGGGAACCTTCGCCAGCTTCAATCCGGCCCGCTTCCACGATCCGTCGGGCGCCGGCTATCGTTTCCTGGCCGACCAGATCATCGCCACGGACAAGGTGAACCCGATGACCGCCGCGCGCTTCATAGAACCGCTCGGCGGCTGGCGTCGCTACCAGCCGGAACTCGGCGCGCTGATGAAGGCGCAGCTGGAGCGGATCGTCGCGGTGGAAGGCCTGTCCAAGAACGTCTTCGAGCTGGCGTCAAAGGCGTTGGCGTAGAAGCCGCGGCCAGAAGGTGTTCAGGGCCAGGCCGGCCATGACCAGGCCGGCGGCGGCCAGCTTCCAGGCCGGCAGGGCCTCATGCAGGAAAACCGCCGAGGCGGCCATGCCGAATACCGGCACCAGCAGCGACATCGGCGCGACTGTGGCGGCCGGATAGCGGGCCAGCAGCCAGCCCCAGACAGCGTAGCCGAACATGGTGTTGCCCACGGCCTGCCAGACCACGGCCGCCCAGGTCAGGGCGTCGGCGCGCGTTACGCCCGCGACGATCGCCGGCCAGCCCTCGAACACCACGGCCAGGGTCAGCAATGGCGGAACCGAGAACAGGCTGGCCCAGACGACATAGGCCAGCATGTTCACCGTCGGCGTCCGGCGGGCCACCAGATTGCCTCCGGCCCAGCAAAGCGCCGCGCCCAGCACCAGCGCCAGGCCGAGCGGCGTGGCTGAACCGTCGGTCCGCCAGATGATCACCCCGATGCCGGCGGCGGCCAGGGCCAGGGCGACATACTGGAAGGTCCTGACCCGCTCGCCGGTCAGCCGCATGGCCAGTCCGATGGTGAAGAAGGCCTGGGTCTGCACCACCAGCGAGGCGAGGCCCGGCGAGATGTGACCCTTCATGGCGAGGAACAGCAGGCCGAACTGGCCGGCCCCGATCAGCACGCCATAGGCCGCAAGGTTGCGCCAGGGCACATCCGGCTTCTTCAGGAACAGGGCTGCCGGCAGGAAGGCGACACTGAACCGCAGCGCGGCGAACAGCAGGGGCGGCAAATGGTCGAGACCGACGCGGATGACCACGAAGTTGGACCCCCAGACCGCCATCACCGCCAGGGCCAGCAGGGCGTGGCGCAGGGACAGGGGGGTGGTGGTCATGGGCCCGGGCTCCTCGCGGCGGCCGGCCCGGTTTAGGGTGTTTGCGGCCCCACGACACGGCAATTCTGCTGGCAAGGACGCGAGGTTTCCTTCTCGCCGGCGGTCCCGGTGAGTCCGCTGAAACACGGTCCGCGGCCATCTGACTCAGGCCGGGGACAAAACCCCCTTTGGCCCGTGACGGAAGGACCCGGCTTCCGCTAGATTCCCTGCACGGGGAAACTGACTCGGGCTTGGGGACGACAGGTTGGCGGGCAAGCGTCGCAAGGCAGGAAGAGCCGGCGAGCCATCCTTTGCCGCGTCGCAGAGCCGCGCCCCCTCGGGGGCCTTCGTCCGCATCGCCATCCTCGCCGCCCTGCTGCTGCTGGCGGTCTATTCGGCGTTCGGCGTCATGCGGCTCGAGCGCGGCTGGGTCAGTCGCGACGGCTCGGGCGGGCCC
>DAORNX010000494.1:0-2140 GCA_035441225.1 Caulobacter sp. | reverse complement strand
GACGGTCAGGCTCACGCCGCCCGCCTGGGTGAACTTCACCGCGTTGCTCAGCAGGTTGCCGAGAATCTGGCGCAGCCGGATCGGATCGCCGATCACCCGGCCCTCGGCCTCCGGCGCGATCCGCAGGTCGAAGGTCAGGCCCTTTTCGTCGGCCTTGAGCTTGAACAGGGCGGCGGCCGTGCGCACCGCCTCGGCGAGATCGAACGGTTCGGCCACGATGTCGAGCTTGCCGGTCTCGACGCGCGCGAGATCGAGAATGTCGCTGAGCAGGCGGTTCAGGGTGTCCCCCGAGGCGTGGATCATCTGCACCAGTTCGGCCTGGTGTCCGACCAGCGGTTCCCGGGCCAGCACCTCGGCCGCCCCCATCACCCCGTTCAGCGGGGTGCGGATTTCATGGCTCATGTTGGCGAGGAAGTCGCTCTTGGCGCGGCTGGCCGCCTGGGCCTCGTCGCGGGCGGCGGCCATGGCCGCGGCATGCTCACGGTCGGCGGTGATGTCCCGCAGGATGAGCACCGACCCGCCCTCCGGCGTGGCGCTGGTCATCGCGCGAATCCAGCGGCCGTCGGAGCGTTTCTCGACGTCGCCGTCCGGAGCGGTGTCGGCGCCGCAGACCGCGCGCAGGACTTCGCCCCGGGCGCCGACCTCCGGAACCAGGCCCCAGCAGGCGGCGAGGTCGGCGAAGGCGAGGTTCCAGATCACCAGGCGGTCGGCGGCGTCCATGAAGGCCACGCCCGACGGTAGGGCGTCGAGCGACGAGCGCAGGCTGATCAGGGCGCCCCGGTGGCTCTGGCTCTCGACCCACAGCAGGGCCAGGCAGGCCAGCAGCAGGCCGGCGGCGAACGCGCCCGTCATGATCGCCAGTTCGGCCCGGTCGAACTGGGCTCCGCCCAGCGGGATGGTGCTGTCCGGCACGAGGGTCACCGCCGCCATGGCCGTGAAATGCAGCAGGAGCACCGCGCCGGCCATCAGCAGGCCGCTGGCCGTCCGCCAGGCCGGGTCGCCGCGTCGGGTGAACAGCAGGAAGGCCCCGGCCGTCAGCGCGGATCCTCCGGCGATCGAGGCGATGACCTGGCCCGGGTTCCAGAGGATATGCATCGGCATGATCGCCGCCGAAATGCCAAGGAAATGCATGGTGGCCAGGGCCAGGCCGGCGGCGAGCCCGCCGGCGAGAAATCCCACTCGACCGCCGAACACGGCGGGAAGGGTGAAGGCCAGGCCCATGCCGGCGAGCGAGGCGACCAGCGACAGTGCGGTGCCCAGAGGGTCGTATCCGACCAGCAGGTCGGGCTGGTAGGCCAGCATGCCCATGAAGTGGGTCGCCCAGACCCCGGATCCGGCGATCAGGCCGGTGAGGGTCAGCCAGCCGGCGCGGAACGGGCCCGCCGTGCGCAGCGCCCGATCATAGAGGCCGAACGCTGTCAGGATCGACGCGATGCAGATCACCGCGGCGATCAGCACAAGACGCAGATCATGCTGCTCGCGCAGGCAGCTCAGAACGGACAGCATGAAGGGTCTCCCCGGGACCAAAGTTCATCGAACATGGGCGGCGCGACACGGGAGAGGATGAGATAGATCAAAATGCGCGCCCCGCGTGTCAATCGGTCGCGGCCGGCCCGGGGTCAATCAACGCCCTCCCACTGGGCGCAAAGGCGTTGTATGGAGCGGGCCATGTCCGACTCTTCGAAAACCCTGCAGGGCCGCACCGGGCCCTGGGAAATCGTCCTTGGCCTGGAAGTCCACGCCCAGGTCGCCAGCAACTCCAAGCTGTTCAGCGGCGCGGCCGTCGGCTTTGGCGCCGGCCCGAACGAGCAGGTCAGCCTGGTCGATGCGGCCATGCCCGGCATGCTGCCCGTGCTCAACAGGTACTGCGTCGAACAGGCGGTCCGCACCGGCCTTGGCCTGAAGGCGCAGATCAATCTCAAGAGCACCTTCGACCGGAAGAACTACTTCTATCCCGATCTGCCGCAGGGCTATCAGATCAGCCAGTTCAAGTCGCCGATCGTCGGCGAGGGACTGGTCACGGTCGACCGCGACGACGGCTCCAGCTTCGCCGTGCGCATCGAGCGGCTGCACCTGGAGCAGGATGCCGGCAAGTCGATCCACGACCTGTCGCCGACCGAGACCTATGTCGACCTCAACC
>DAORNX010000493.1:0-2142 GCA_035441225.1 Caulobacter sp. | reverse complement strand
TCGTCCGGCGGGATGATGCCGCCGACCACCACGGGCACGTCGCCCAGCCCCTCGGCGCGCATCACCCGGACCACCTCCTGGACGAGGTCCAGATGCGAGCCGCTGAGGATCGACAGGCCGACGACATGGGCCTTCGTCTCCTTCGCCCGGCGGACGATCTCGTCCGGGGTCGAACGGATGCCGTCGTAATGCACCTCCATGCCGACCGCGCGGGCGCGGGTGGCGATCTGTTCAGCGCCGTTGGAATGGCCGTCGAGACCCGGCTTGCCGATCAGGTAGGTCAGGGTGCGGCCGAGCACTTCGGAGACGCGCTCGACGTCCTTCCTGACCGCCTCGATATCCTCGGCGTCGTCGCCGGAAGCGACGACCACGGCGACGCCCGTCGGGCCGCGGTATTCGCCGAACACCTCGCGCAGGGCGAAAGCCCACTCGCCGGTGGTCACGCCGGCCTTCGCCGCGACGATCGAGGGCTCCATGATGTTGCGACCGTCGCGGGCGGCGGCCTTCAGGTCGGCCAGGGCGGCCTCGACGGCGGCGTTGTCCCGCGCCGCGCGCCAGGCCTTCAGCCGCTCGACGACGCCCGCCTCGAGCTTTGGATCGACCGTCTCGATCGAGCCCTCGCCGGCCGAGAGGGGCGACTGTTCGGTGTCTGTCCAGCGGTTGACCCCGACCACCGTCATGCCGCCGGTCTCGACGGCGCGCACCCGGGCTGCGTTGGACCCGACCAGCTCGGCCTTCATGTAGTCGATGGCCGCCGCGGCGCCGCCGATCCCGTCGATCCGGGCCAGCTCGGACAGGGCCCCGGCCTTCAGCTCGGCGACCTTGGCCTCGACCACGTGGCTGCCGGCGAACAGGTCCTCGTATTCCAGCAGGTCGGTCTCATAGGCCAGCACCTGCTGCATGCGCAGGGACCACTGCTGATCCCATGGCCGCGGCAGGCCCAGCGCCTCGTTCCACGCCGGCAGCTGCAGGGCCCGGCAGCGGGCGTCCTTGCTCAGCGTCACCGCCAGCGCCTCGAGCAGGATGCGGTAGGGGTTGTTCTCCGGCTGCTGCTCGGTCAGGCCCAGGCTGTTGACCTGCACCCCGTAGCGGAAGCGGCGGGCCTTGGCGTCCTTGACACCGTAGCGGTCCCTGAGGATCTCGTCCCACAGGGCGGTGAACGCGCGCATCTTGCACAGCTCGGTGACGAACCGGACGCCGGCGTTGACGAAGAAGCTGATCCGGGAACAGACGATCTCGAAGTCCTCGTCGGGGACCTGGCCGCCGGCCCTGACCGTGTCGAGCACCGAGATGGCCGTGGCCAGGGCGTAGGCCAGTTCCTGCTCCGGCGTCGCCCCGGCCTCCTGCAGGTGGTAGCTGCAGACGTTCATCGGGTTCCACCTGGGCACCTCGCGGTAGCACCAGGCGATCATGTCGCCGATCAGCCGCAGGCTGGGCTCGGGCGGGAAGATGTAAGTCCCGCGGCTGAGATACTCCTTGATCAGATCATTCTGCGTCGTGCCCTGCAGCGCGGACCGCGGCGCCCCCTGCTCGTCGGCCAGGGCGACGTACATCGCCAGCAGCCAGGCGGCCGGGGCGTTGATCGTCATCGAGGTGTTCATCCGGTCGAGCGGAATGCCGTCGAACAGCGCCCGCATGTCGCCCAGGTGGCCGACCGGCACCCCGACCTTGCCGACCTCGCCGCGCGCCAGGATGTGGTCGGCGTCGTAGCCGGTCTGGGTCGGCAGGTCGAAGGCCACCGACAGCCCGGTCTGCCCGGCCGCCAGGTTGCGCCGGTACAGGGCGTTGGACTTCTCGGCCGTGGAGTGACCCGCATAGGTGCGGAAGATCCACGGAGCGTCGGGAGCGTGCTGGAAGGGCTTGTCGGTCATGGCGGCGGATCATGGCGATCCGCCTGCTGCGGTGCAACATTTTTGCGCGAACGGCTTACGCGAGCGTCAGGCGCGGCAAGAATGACCCTTGATGCCCGCTAGACGGCCGTCAGACCGATCCGGGACCCGGCTACGAGCGGCGAAACACCGCCGCCCGCTTCTCGAGGAAGGCGGCGACCGCCTCGCGATGGTCGGCGCTGCCGGCCAGCAGATCCAGTGTCCCCGGCAGGCGCGCCGCGCTCTCGGCCGCGTCCAGTCCCGCGAACAGCTT
>DAORNX010000492.1:0-2144 GCA_035441225.1 Caulobacter sp. | reverse complement strand
CGAAGCCGCTTTCGGCGCGCGCTTGCGTTTCGCCGGGGCCGGCGAGGCGATGGTCCGGTTAGCCTCGATCTCGACCGCCGGGGCGCCGACCGGGGGAAACTGGACGCCGCCGCCCTGCAGGCTGGCCTCGATGTCCGCGAACACCTGCCGGGTCCCGGCCTCGTCGGTCGGCGTGGGGCTGAGATAGGTTCCCGAGCGCATGGCCTCCACCTCGCGACGCAGGTCGTCCAGCTCCGACTGGCGGGCCATCTCGTCGAAGCTGGCGCGGAACTCGTTGGCCATGCCGCGCATCTTCGCGACCCACTGGCCCAGCTTGCGCAGCAGGACGGGCAGGTCCTTGGGACCCACCACGATCAGGGCGACGATGGCGATGACAAGGAGCTCGGAAGCGCCGATTTCGGGCAGCATGGCGGCGGCCTTAAGCCCGCGCGGGGGGCGCGATCAAGGGCGAAACGGCAGGATCGTCAGCTGACGATCTTGTCCTTCTCGGTTTCGGTGCGGGGCAGCGGCTTGGCCGGGGTCTCGTCGACCTTGTCGTCCTCGCCCTTCAGGCCGTCCCGGAAGGCGCGAATGCCCTTGGCCGCGTCGCCCATCAGGCCGGACAGCTTGCCCCGTCCGCCGAAGACCACGGCCACGACCGCGATCACGATCAGCCAGTGCCAGATACTCAGTCCACCCATCATGGCGGCGTTGCTCCTAAAGTCGGGCGGCGCTCCGGCCGCCCGCGCGATGCGATTGTTGGGCCCAATATAGGCGGTTGCGGGGCCTGTCGCCAAATTAAAGGGCCGACACGGTCCTGTGTGGCGCTGGACACACGCGCGCGGAGGATCACGCCTCGCCAGCACAACCTCCGGCGTTCGTCACCCCGAGGGCCGGTCCGTCGGGATCGCGTCTCAGGGCGCGCCGGATGGCCTATCCCGGCTCCTCCCCGCCGACATAGTCCTGCACGAACTCGGGCGCCTCCCCCTCCCCGCCCTCGAAATCGAGGGCGTCCTCTTCCTCGCCGGCGCGGGCCGGGTCGGGCACATTGAAGCCGGGCGGCAGGTCGAGACCGAGCAGGCCGGCGGCTTTCATGTCGGCCATGCCCGGAAGGTCGGCCAGGCTGGCCAGGCCATAGTGTTCGAGAAAGGCGTCGGTGGTGCCGTAGGTCACCGGCCGGCCCGGCGTGCGGCGCCGACCCCGCATCCGCACCAGACCGAGTTCCAGCAGGATGTCCAGCGTGCCGCTGCTGGCCTGAACGCCGCGGACCGCCTCGATCTCGGCGCGGGTGACCGGCTGATGATAGGCGATGATCGCCAGGGTCTCCTGCGCCGCCTTCGACAGGCGGCGCGGCGCATCGCGCTCCTCGGTCATCAGGAACGCCAGGTCCGCGGCCGTCTGGAACCGCCAGCGGCCGGCGACGCAGGCCAGTTCGATCCCGCGCCCCTCGCAACCGGCGCGCAATGACTCAAGGCCGGCCGCGACGTCGGCGCCTTCGGGCAGGCGGCGCGCCAGATCCTCCAGGCTCAGCGGCTCGGCGGCCGCGAACAGCAGCGCCTCGATGCAGCGCTCGATGAACCGGGAGTCGCTCAAGCCGTCGCCTCGGGCTTCCGCTTGCGCCTGCGCAGGTAGAGGTCGGCGAAGGCTTCCAGCTGGCGGGCTTCGAGTTCGCCTTCCTTGACCAGCTCGAGGCTCGCCGAGAGGGTCGAGGCGAGATAGGAGGCGCGGCTGGGTCCCTGGGTGTCGACCGCCATCGGCGCGACACCGGCCAGGGCGGTCCAGGCGGCCAGTTCCGGCAACATGCCGCGAAGCCGGTGACGGGCGTCGTCGAGGGCGTAGGCGGTCGGGACGGCGGGACGATAGCTGCGGTCGTGCTCCCGCTTCCGCTGGCTGATGTAGGCGCTCATCAGCTGATACAGGTCGCCCTCGATGCGGCCGGAGGAGAGGATGGTCACCGCCTGCGGATCCCCCCGGACGAACACGTCACGGCGCAACTGCGGCCGGGCGTTGAGGGCGTCGACGGCGCGGCGCATGGCGTCGAGCTTGGCCAGGCGGAAGGCCAGCTGGGCGGCGATCTCCTCCGGCGGCGCCTCGTCGGCCTTCGGCCGGTCGGCCCGCGGCAACAGCAGGCGCGACTTGAGGTAGGCCAGCCAGGCGGCGCGGTC
>DAORNX010000491.1:0-2145 GCA_035441225.1 Caulobacter sp. | reverse complement strand
GCTATCTCTCCGGCGAGGGCGTCACCCGCGATATCGTCGAGGCCTTCGCCCGCATTCGCCTCGCGGCTGAAGCCGGGCATCCGCGCGCCGTCGATCTTCACCGGCATGGCCAGCATCCGCAGGCCCTGGGGGCGGTCGGGATGGTCGACCACGTCGCGCATGGCCACTTCCGCCACGAACGGATTGTCGAGGGCCTCGAACAGGCCGTTGACCGGCCCGAACGGCACGCGGCCCGCGAACAGGGCGCTCCAGTGGGCCGTCGGCCGGGTCGCGAACAGGGCGTCGAGCGCCTGCGTCAGGGCCGGCAGGTTGCGGGCGCGGTCGGCGAGGGTCGCGAAGCGCGGGTCGGCGGCCAGGTCGACGCGGCCGGTCGTGTCGCAGAACTCGGCCCAGAACTTCTCGTTCATGCACATCAGCTGGCCATAGCCGTCGGCGGTCTTCACCCGCTGCACGGGGGCGAGGGACGGATGGGCGCCGTTGGGCATGCGCACCGTCGGATGGCGCTCGTTCATCGCCCAGACGGCCGGATAGCTGAGCTGGTGCAGGGCCACGTCGAACAGCGAGACGTCGACGTCGCAGCCCTCGCCCGTCGCTCGCGCCGAGAGGATGGCGCTGACCACCCCGAAGGCGAAGGTCGCGCCGCTCATGAAGTCGATGATCGACACGCCCATGCGCGCGGGCGGGCCGTCCGGTTCGCCGGTCAGGCTCATCAGGCCGCACTCGGCCTGCATCGGGTAGTCGTAGCCGGGCCAGGCCTCACGACTGTTGTTCCGTCCGTAGGCGGACAGATGCCCGCAGACGATGGCCGGGTTGATCGCCTTCAGCGCTGCGTAGGTCAGGCCCAGCTTCGCCGGCTGGTCGCCGCGCAGGTTGTTGACCACGGCTTCCGCGTCCGCGACGAGGCGTTCGAAGTCCGTCCGGCCCTCCGGGGTCTTCAATTCGATGGCGGCTGACTTCTTGCCGCGCGAGAAGGTCTGGAAATACTGGCTGTCGTTGTCGCCCAGCCCGAAGGGTCCGGTCGGCCGCGAGGCGTCGCCGCCCATCGACGGGGCCTCGACCTTGATCACCTCGGCGCCCAGCTCGGCCATCAGCAGGGTCGCATAGGGTCCCGCGCCATAGTGTTCGATGGTCAGGACGCGGACGCCCTCGAGCGGTCGCTTCACCAGTACCCCTCCATCAACTCGGCCGCCCAGGCGGGTTCCCGCACCTCGCCGCGCGGCAGAAACCCCCTGAGCACCGGCTTGATGTCGACCACCGGCGTGCCGTCGATCGCGTCCAGACCCTCGACCTCGATGGTCAGGCCGTTGACCGCGAGGATGCGGCAGACGGTGACTCCCAACCGGTTCGGCCGCGCCTTGCCACGCTGGGCGAAGATGCCGACCAGGGGCCAGTCGGGATTGTTGCGGGGCCGCCGCGCGCTGGTGTTGATCTTCGCCTCCTCGACCCGGTCGAACACGAAGACGATCTCGGCGTGGGAGAAGTCGGCCAGGCCGAACAGGACCTCGGGCCCGAAGCGCGCCGGATCGAGCTCGATCCGCGCCCGGCTGGGACCCCAGTCGTCGTCGATCGCCTCGGCCCGTCCGCCGCGCACATGGCCCACGGCCTCGATCGCGAACGACATGGACGCCTCCCCTTCCGAACAGTCGCGTCGGGCTAGGCCCGCCGGACAGGCCGGTCAAGTCGCCCCGACTTGCATTTGAGAAACATTCGCATTAACGCCGGGGCTGTCATCCTGTGGGGATCTCCGCCTTGACCCAGTCCGTCCTCGGCCGCCTGCGCCGCGTCTGGCTCGACGTGCATCTGTGGATCGGGGTCGGCCTGTTCGTCGCCCTGGTCCCGATTGGCCTGTCGGGGGCTTTCCTGGTCTGGCACGATCCGATCGACGCGGCGCTTCACCCGCAGCGGTTCGCCGTCGCGCGCAACGACACGACCCTGGCGGCCTCCGCCTATCTCGACGCCGCGCGCAAGGCCTTCGGCGACCGCGCCGCCGTGACCCAGCTGCGCCTGGCCGAGGAGCCCGGCGATCCGGTGGTCGTCAGCGCGCGGGTCAAGGGCCCGCCGCCGGCTCCCGGACAGCGCCCCGCCACCGTCACCGCCTGGCTCGACCCGGCGACGGCCAGGGTGCTCGACATGGCCGACACGCGC
>DAORNX010000490.1:0-2150 GCA_035441225.1 Caulobacter sp. | reverse complement strand
CAGGCTGGTCGCCCCGGCGCGATGGGCCATCAGCCGCTCGATCTCGTCCTCGCGCAGCCCCTTCACCTGGCGCAGCCCGAGCCGCACGGCCTTGAGGCGCGCGCCCGGATCGGCCGCCGGCTCCAGGGTGCAGTCCCAGTCGCTGCGCAGGGCGTCGACGGGCCGCACCTCGACCCCGTGCTCGCGGGCGTCGCGCACCAGCTGGGCGGGCTGGTAGAAGCCCATCGGCTGGGAATTGAGCAGGGCCGCGCAGAACACGTCCGGCCAGAGCCATTTCATCCAGGCCGAGACATAGACCAGCTTGGCGAAGCTGGCGGCGTGGCTTTCCGGGAAGCCGTAGGAGCCGAAACCCTCGATCTGGCTGAAGCAGCGGGCCGCGAACTCCGGATCGTAGCCGCGCGAGACCATGCCGCCGACGAACCGCTCGCGGTATTCGGCCGGGTCGCCGAGGTTCCTGAACGTGGCCATCGCCCGGCGCAGGCCATCCGCCTCGCCCGGGGTGAACTTCGCCGCCTCGATGGCCAGACTCATGGCCTGTTCCTGGAACAGCGGCACGCCGAGGGTCTGGCCCAGCACCTGCTTCAGCTCGTCGGCTGGCCCGTGCTCGGGCGAGGGCGAAGGCCATTCCGGCGCCTCCAGCCCCTGGCGGCGGCGCAGGTAGGGGT
Organism: Caulobacter sp.; assembly: GCA_035441225.1. Taxonomy (GTDB): domain Bacteria; phylum Pseudomonadota; class Alphaproteobacteria; order Caulobacterales; family Caulobacteraceae; genus Caulobacter. The sequence goes on along the minus strand of DAORNX010000490.1, from coordinate 1,485 downwards.
GGACCATCTTGCCCTGGATCGGCCCGGGCCGGACGATCGCCACCTCGATGACCAGGTCGTAGAAGGTCGCCGGCTTCAGCCGGGGCAGCATCGACATCTGGGCCCGGCTCTCGACCTGGAACACGCCCACCGAGTCGGCCTTCGACAGCATGTCGTAGACGCCCTTCTCCTCGATCGGGATGTCGGCCAGGTCGCGCAGCGGCTGGCCGTGGTCGCGGCGCAGCAGGGTCAGGCCGCGCTGCAGGGCGGTCAGCATGCCCAGCGCCAGGATGTCGACCTTCATCAGCCCCAGGGCGTCGATGTCGTCCTTGTCCCAGGCGATGAAGGTGCGGTCCTTCATCGCCGCGTTGCCGATCGGCACGGTCTCGTCCAGCCGCCGCCGGGTCAGCACGAAGCCGCCGACATGCTGCGACAGGTGGCGCGGAAAGTTCAGCAGCTCGGCCGCCAGGGTGGTGGCCCGGACGATCTCGGGATTGTCGGGGTCGAGTCCGACCTGGCGGATGTGATCCCGGGCAATCTCGCCGCCCCAGCTGCCCCAGACCGTGCCCGCCAGGGCGGCGGTGATGTCCTCGGTCAGGCCCAGGGCCTTGCCGACGTCGCGGATCGCGCTGCGCGGCCGATAATGGATCACGGTGGCGCAGATGGCCGCCTTGTGCCGCCCGTAGCGGCGGTAGACGTACTGCATCACCTCCTCGCGCCGCTCGTGCTCGAAGTCGACGTCGATGTCCGGCGGCTCGCCGCGGTTCTCGGAGATGAAGCGGGTGAACAGCAGGCGGTGCTCCATCGGGTCGATGGCCGTCACATGCAGGCAGAAACAGACCGAGGAGTTGGCCGCCGACCCCCGTCCCTGGCACAGGATGCCCAGCCGCCGCGCCTCGGCGACGATGTCGTGCACGGTCAGGAAGTAGTTGGGATAGTTCATCTTGCGGATCAGCCGCAGCTCGGTCCGCAGGTTGGCCCTGACCTTTTCGGGCACGCCACCGGGATAGCGCCGCTTCGCCCCGTCCCAGGTCAGCTTCGTCAGATGCTGCATGGCCGTCTTGCCCGGCGGCACGGGCTCGTCCGGATATTCCTCGCGCAGGGCGCCAAGGTCGAAGCTGATCCGCTCGGCGATCTCGACCGAGCGCTCCACCGCCTCGGGCCAGGCCGCGAACAGGCGGGCCATCTCGGCGGGGGACTTGATGTGCCGCTCGGCGTTGGCCTCGAGCCGCCAACCGGCCTCGCCGATCGTGCAGCCCTCGCGGATGCAGGTCAGCACGTCCTGCAGCGGTCGCCGTTCGGGCGCGTGGTAGAGCACATCGCCGGTGGCGACCATCGGCGCGCCGATCCGCTGGGCCAGGGCCGACAGGCGGTGCAACCGCTTGGCGTCCCGCGAGCCATAGAGGCGCGAGGCGGCCAGCCAGACCCGTCCGCGCAGCTCGCCGGCCAGGGCCGCCGCCCGGGTCTCGAACGCCGCGTCGAGCCGGTCCGGCGGAACGATCAGGC
>DAORNX010000489.1:0-2151 GCA_035441225.1 Caulobacter sp. | reverse complement strand
GCTCGACCATGGTCGGCGCCAGAACCACGTCGAGCGCCGGCCCCGGTCCGCGATGGACGGGCGCCGGCGACCGCCACAGGGCCGCGATGACCAGCAGATGCAGGCCGATCGAGACCACCGTCGCAATCCCGACGCCGCGCGACGCCATGGTCAGAACCCGACCGTCAGGCCGAGGTTGAACGACCGCCCCGGTCCGGGCAGGGCGGCGATTGGCGGGACCATGCCGCCGGCCTTGAAGTCGCCGAACGACACGCCCCCGAGCGGCAGGTCATAGCCCTCGTCGAACAGGTTCTCGAGCGCCATGTCGAACCGCAGCCGCTCGGTCGGCCGCCAGACGCCCCGCAGGTTGAACAGGGCGTAGGCGTCGGTGACCGGCTCGTTGCGCAGGGCGTTGATCCGGTCCTTCTCGGCGACAAGCTCAAGCTCGGCGACCGCCGTCCAGGCGCCCAGCGGCTGCTCCAGGCTGACCCGCGTGGTCAGCGGGGCCATGTGGTAGAGATCGTCGCCGGTGTCGCGGTTCTCGCCCTGCACCCACGAGACCGAACCGGTCAGCACCGCCGGCGCGAAGCCGCCGATGGTCCACAGGTCGGTGCGGCCGCTGACCTCCACGCCCTGCATCCGCGCGTCGTGGTTGGCGAACCGCAGCCGCGCGAAGCTGCCGCCGGGGCCGAACACTCCGATCGGGTCGGCATCGACAAAGTCCTCGATCTCGGCGTGAAACAGGCTGACGGTCAGTTGCCGGCCGGCCGCGGGGGCCGACAGGCGCAGGGTGGCCCCGAGGTTGTTGGCCGTCTCCGGCCGGAGGTCCATGTCGCCGACATAGGCGTTGGCGTCCCCGGCGAGGGAGGTCATGGCCGCCGACATCTGACCCATGCCCCAGGCGTAGCGTTCGTAGAGATTCGGCGTGCGGGTCTTGCGCGCATAGCCCAGCTCGAGCGACACGGCCGCCGACGGATCCCAGCGGGCCAGCAGGGTCACGTCGGCGACATCGTCCGTCCGCTTGCGGTCACGGGCGTTGAACGCCGTGGCGGCGGCGATGTCGGCGGCGTTCATCATGCCGGTCCAGCTGTAGGGCTGGACGTCGCCGGCATTGGTCTCGACCCGTTCCAGCCGCAGGCCGGCGACGCCGCTCCAGGCGCCCCCCAGCGGTCCGGCCCACTCGGCCCACAGACCCGTGCGGTCGCGCGAGCCGTTGTTGATGTTGAGATAGGGGTTGGGGCCCATCATCATGCTGCCGGCAACCGGCGGCCACCAGTCGTCCAGGTCGGTCCGGCGGACATCCAGGCCCAGCGCCAGGCTGGCGTCCTGCCCGGCCGGGAGCGTCACGGCCAGGGTCAGGCCCAGGTCCACGCCATGGGTCAGCATCGGCATGTCCCCGCCCTTGTCAGGCAGGAAGTTCATTTCGTGGTCGACGTCGCGCCACGAAGCCCGGGCCGTGACATCGCCCCAGGCGTAGGCGCCGTCATAGCGAAGGTCGGCGAAACGGCTGGCGTTCTCCGTCATGTCCATGCGCTGGTTGGGGAAGGCCTGGTAGGGCGTGAACTGACGGCCGGCCCGCAGGCTGACCACGCCCTGGCCGGTCCGGGCCGCGAGCGTCACGGCCCCCTCATAGGACTCGTACTCGGTCGACAGCACATCGCGGCCGTAGCCGGAGCGATAGTTCTCGCCACGGGCCCAGGCCGACTCGACGCCCAGGCTCAGCCGCTCGCCCGCGATGGACGCCCGCGCGGAGGCGGACCCGCCGTCGACCACGCTGCGGTAGGCAAAGCTCGCCTCCCCTTCCCTGCGCGGGCTTTCGCCGGTCGCGGCGAACACGGGGCCTCGCGTAGTGATGGCGATCACCCCGCCGATGTTGTCGCCCCCGGCGCTGACCGGCGACAGGGTCGGAGACAGGGCGATCGAGGCCACGCCGCCCGCCAGAACATAGGAGCCCGGCGGGTTCATGTGGTTGGGACAGAAGGCCGTGGCCTCGGCCCCGTCGACGGTGACCAGCATGCGATCGTCGGCCATGCCGCGCACGACCGGCAGGGCCGTCGTGCCGCCGCCGGCCTGGACGCCGACGCCCGGTTCGCCCAGCAGCAGGGAGACGGCGTCTGGACTTGTGGCTTTTCGCCGCGCGATCGCCTCGCCGGCGACGGTGGCCGCGGGGGC
>DAORNX010000488.1:299-2159 GCA_035441225.1 Caulobacter sp. | reverse complement strand
CCGTGCCCGCCCGGGCCTGGACCACCGATCTGCGCAAGCTGGTCGTGGCCGGGCTGGCGGCCGGTGACTACGCCGGCGCCTACGGCGCGGCGGCGAACACCGGGCTGACCGTCGGTCCCGATGCGGCCGAGGCGGAATTCTACGCCGGCTGGATCGCGCTTTCGAAGCTGAGGAACCCGGCCGCCGCCGCGCAGCATTTCGCCAGACTGGCCGCCGCCGGAACATCGCCGATCACCCAGGGACGGGCCCTCTACTGGCAGGGCCGCGCCGCCGAGGCGCTCGGCGACAAGGCCGCGGCCCAGGGCTTCTATCAACAGGGCGCGCAGCACATCACCGTGTTCTACGGCCAGCTGGCCGCCGAACGGGCCGGGCTGAGGACCCTGACCCTGCCCAGGGACCCGGTGATCACCCAGGCCGACCGCGCCCGCTTCGAGGGCCGCGAACTGGTCCGCGCCCTGCGGCTGCTCTACGAGACCGGCAACCGCGACACCTTCAAGGTGTTCGCGCTGCATGTCGACGACACCCTGCCGACGGCCGCCGAATGCGCCCTGCTGGTCGATCTGGCCCGCAGCTACGGCGATCCCGACACCGCCATGCGGGCCGTCCGCACCGCGGCCCAGCGCGGTATGATCCTGCCCGAACGCGGCTATCCCCTGCTAGCGGCGCCCAGCGTGCCCGGCGGGGCCGAGCCGGCCTTCGTGTTCTCGATCACCCGCCAGGAAAGCAACTTCGACTCCCGCGCCCGCTCGGCCCCCGGGGCCCGCGGCCTGATGCAGCTGATGCCGGCGACCGGGGCCATGACCGCCCGCGCGCTCGGCGAGAGCTACTCGGTCGACCGGCTGTTCGACGCCGATTTCAACATGCGGCTGGGCGCCCGCTACCTGGGCGACATGATCAACACCTTCAGCGGGTCGTACATCATGGCCGCGGCCGCCTATAACGCCGGGCCCGGCCGGCCGCCGCAGTGGGCGGCGCTGTGCGGCGACCCGCGCGGGGCGACGACCGATCCGCTGGACTTCATCGAGTGCATCCCGTTTGTCGAGACGCGCAACTACGTCATGCGGACGCTGGAGACGATGCAGGTCTACCGGGCCCGGCTGAACGGCGGCTCGGCCCCCCTGACCCTGTCGAGCGACCTCAAGCGCGGCGGCTGGGGCGGTTATACCCCGACCGCGGCGCCGGCGGCGGCGCCGGGAACGCGGTAGGGGGCGGGCTTCGAGCGGAAGGCGAACAGCGGCTTTCGACCCTTAGGGGACAAAACGCTGCCAAAGCCATATGCCCAACACGATAATCGCGACGGCAAAAGATAGCTGGTTCACCCTGATATCCCAGCGCACGGGCGGGATGTGATGTGGCGGGTATTTGATCGGCCACTGCTGAGTCTCGATTGCAGCGATCAGGAGGTTCGGCGTGATCGGTAAACGCTCCACGCGCCGATAGATCGGCGTGAAAAGGAGCGCACCGAAGTTCGTTCCTTCATCCTGATGATGAAAATACCAGCGGTAGTTCTGGGCATCGACTTGAAAGTGGGCCACGAAGCTTTCGATAAACTCGCCGGCGTCATCACCCTCTATACCGAACCGATCAAACAGGTCGGTGTCGCCGTCTTCCGGAAGGGGCTCCCCCCAGAGGTCCTTGAACCATTCCGCTAGCTGGGAACGCGCGTCACACATTCGCAACTGATACCGCCAAGTCACGCAATCGGACAGTGGGTCAACGTCCGCTCACCACCCTCAGTCGACACTTCGCCGTCGATCTCTTGCAGGCCAGCGTGCCAGTCTCCCCAGCCTGGTCAAGGGCAGGCCTTGCGGGCCTGTCGCTGCGCGACGCGAAGCGCCCTTGAGCAGGCTGGGGAGACTG
>DAORNX010000488.1:0-289 GCA_035441225.1 Caulobacter sp. | reverse complement strand
TTGCGGGCCAGCGTGCCGGCCTCTCGCCATGAGATCAGGGCCGGTTGTGGCCCTACCTTTCCGTCTATTCCACCGTCATGGCCCGGCTTGTCGGGGCCATGACGGAATGTGGGCGGCGTGAACCCTAGGAACCAGCGCGGCGCGCGGCGACCACCGGCCCGGCGGGGGTCTCCACCAGGCCGCCGTCGAGCCCGAACGCCACCCGCAGGATGTCTGGCGCGAGGGCCTCGGCGGGACGGCCGTCGGCGGCCACCTGACCGCGCGACAGCACCACCAGCCGGTCACAGAC
>DAORNX010000487.1:293-2159 GCA_035441225.1 Caulobacter sp. | reverse complement strand
TGGTGGAGCCGAGGGGAATCGAACCCCTGACCTCCTCATTGCGAACGAGGCGCTCTACCATCTGAGCTACGGCCCCCTCCCCAGGACGAGGGAAGCGGCGCACATATGGCCGGGTCGCCTTGCCTGTCAAGGCTGGCGGCCGCAGGCGGGGCCCGCGCGCCTTGCTGCGACTGGGCGGCGCGACTAGAAGCAGGCTCACAGACCACCGGAACCCTGCGTCATGGCTGCCATCCTCGGCTTCGTCTTCTTCATCATCAACAGCCTGCTGGGCCTGTTGATCCTGGCCCTGGTCATCACCGCGGTGATGTCCTGGCTGGTCGCCTTCGACGTGATCAACCTGCGCAACAACGCCGTGCGCCAGATCTACTACGCCCTGGAGCGGATCACCGAGCCGCTGCTGGCGCCGATCCGCCGGTTCGTGCCGCCGCTCGGCGGGGTCGACCTGAGCTTCATCATCCTGTTCCTGATCGTCCAGGGCGTCCGCGGCTATCTGCTGCCCGGCCTCTACGCGGCGCTGATGGGCCTGGCCTGACGCCATGCGACTGGCCGTCCGCCTGACGCCGCGCGGCGGCCGGGACGCCATCGACGGCTGGGCCAGCGGCGCGGACGGCCGCCCCTATCTCAAGGCCCGCGTCAGCGCCCCGCCGGTCGAGGGCGAGGCCAACGCCGCCCTGACCGTGCTGCTGGCGAAGGCGCTGGGCGTCAGCAAATCCTCCGTCCGCATCGCCGCCGGCCAGACCGGCCGGCTCAAGTCGGTCGAGATCGAGGGGCTGTCCGAGGCCGACGCCACAGCCGTCTTCGGGCCGCCCCCGAAGGGATAGGGCGGTCGCGGCGCCGGGGTTGATTCTGCCTCGCCGGCTCAGCACAGTGTCCCCGCAAAACGCCGCACCGGGGGGATCGCCGCGCCATGAACGTCTTGCTGGAGGGCCTCGCGGCCCTGCCGGGTCTGCTTGCCGCGACGCCGGGGGAATTCTGGATCTTCGGCCTGACCCTGCTGGGCGTGGCCCTGTTCCACAACCGCACCCTGACCGTGGCCCTGGCCGGGTTGACGGCGACCGTGCTGTACAAGCTGGCCTTCACCGGCTTCGCCCACGGACCGGGGCTGGAGGGCCTGCTGGCCCACGCCCGGCACGAATCGGTGATCCTCGGCAACCTGATGCTGCTGCTGCTGGGCTTCGCCCTGCTGGCCAACCAGTTCGAGCGCAGCAACATCCCGGAGGCCATGCCGCGCGTCCTGCCCGACGACTGGAAGGGCGGCCTGGCCCTGCTGGCCATGGTGTTCGTGCTGTCGGCCTTCCTCGACAACATCGCCGCGGCGATCATCGGCGGGGTGGTGGCCCGGCATGTCTATCATGACAAGGTCAGCGTCGGCTTCCTGGCCAGCATCGTGGCGGCCTCCAACGCCGGCGGGGCCGGCAGCGTGATCGGCGACACCACCACCACGATGATGTGGATCAGCGGCGTGTCGCCGCTGGCCGTGCTGCACGCCTTCATCGCCTCGGTGGTGGCCTTCGCGGTGTTCGGCCTGCTCGGCGCCTGGCAACAGCACCGGCACTTCCCGATCCAGGCCCATATCGCCGCCGACGCGCCGAAAGTCGATCCGGCCCGGGCGGTCATCGTCGGCCTGATTCTGGCCACCCTGCTGGCGGTCAATTTCGCCGGCAACGCCTGGTACCCCGAGCACCAGGACGCGGCGCCCTGGCTGGGGCTGGGACTGTGGGCGGCGGTGCTGGTCACCGCCGTTGTGCGGGCCCCGCAATGGCGCGTGCTGCCGGGGGCCGCCCGGGGCGCGCTGTTCCTGGTGTCGCTGGTGGCCACCGCCTCGCTGATGCCGGTCGAGCGCCTGCCCGACGCCTCCTGGCCGAC
>DAORNX010000487.1:0-267 GCA_035441225.1 Caulobacter sp. | reverse complement strand
GCGGTGTTCGACAACATCCCGCTGACGGCCCTGGCCCTGAAGCAGGGCGGCTATGACTGGGGCGTGCTGGCCTTCGCGGTCGGCTTCGGCGGCTCGATGATGTGGTTCGGCTCCTCGGCCGGGGTCGCTCTGTCGGGCCTGTTCCCGCAGGTCCGGTCGGTCGGCGCCTGGCTGCGCCACGGCTGGTATGTGCCGGTCGCCTATCTCGCCGGATTCGCGGCCATGGTCTCGCTGGCCGGCTGGCATCCGACGCCGACCCGGGCCGAG
>DAORNX010000486.1:0-2163 GCA_035441225.1 Caulobacter sp. | reverse complement strand
TGGGGCAGGGCGCCGAAGGTGGCGGCGACGGCGGCGATGGCCTTCTCGACGGTAATGTCGCCGACGATCAGCACCTCGACCGGCCCGCCGGCCAGGGCGTCGCCGAAGCTGTGCTTGAGGCCTTCGGCGTTGACGCCGGCGATGTCGGCCTTGGTCGGCCAGGTCCAGCGGCGGTCGCCGCCGTGCAGCAGCCCCGCCAGGTCGCGGTTGAACACGCCGCTGTCGGTGGCTTCGTACTGGTCGCTCAGAGTCGCCGCGTAGGTCCGCATCCGCTGCAGCGCCTCGGGCCGCCAGCCCGGATCGCTGGCGAAGGCGGCCAGCACCTGCAACTGGGTGGCCAGGTCGTCGGGCCGGGTCGCGCCGGACAGGGCGAAGGCGTCGTCCTCGACGCCGAACCGGGCGCCGTAGACCTTCGACACCAGCACCCGCTCCATGTCCTCGGAACTGATCTTCGCCAGGCCGCCCTCGATCAGGGCCGAGCCGGCCCAGGACAGTGACTGCTGGTCCGCCGGCAAGGCGGTCATGCCGCTGCCAATGCGCACCTTCACCAGCACCTGGTCGTCGCGGAACCGGGTCGGCTTGACCGTCAGCCGCACGCCATTCTCGAAGCGCACGAAGGTGGTGTCCAGGTCGACCAAGTCGGTCTGCTCGACGACCTTGCCGGGCGCGCCGAAGTCCTCGTAGGGCCAGGTGACCTGGCGCGGTCCGGTCGGCGCGGCCACGGCGATCTCGCGCGAGGCGTTCCAGGCCTCGGCGACCGCCTGTTCGTTGCCCTCGATCGGCGTCGGCGTGGCGATGAACACCAGCGGTCCGGATCCGGCGAACGCGGCCTTCGCGGCGGCCGAAACGGTCTCGGCCTTGAGGTCCTTCACCGCCGCCTCGAACAGCGCGAGGTCCTGGGCCGGGCTGGTGATGACGTCCTCGTCGCCGACCGTGCCGATCATCTCGCTGGCCAACTGCGGCGTGCGCCGCGTGGCGGCCGAGGCCAGGCGTGACTTGAGCCACTGGCGGTAGTCCTCGATCTCGCGGTCCAGCTCGTCCTGCCGCACGCCGTACTGGGTCAGCCGCCGCTGTTCGCGCTCGGCCGCGCCCAGGGCCGCCCGCCATTCGCCCGGCCGGGCGGTGACGGCGAGGGTGGTCACCTTGGCCGCGTCGACCTGGTTGCCGGAAAAGCCGCCGGCGGCGATGAACGGCGGCTCGGCGCCGCGGGCGATGGCCTCCAGCCGGCGATTGAGCACGGCGAAGCCGAGCTGCTGGATCCAGTCCTGCCGCCGCTTGGCGGCGCTGTCGGGCCGCAGGTCCGGGGCCGAGGTCCAGCCGATCTGCAGCGTCGTCGAGGCGCCCGGCTCCACGACGATCTGCGTTTCCAGGCCGCGCTTCTCCACCACGCCCAGGTCAGGGTCGGACCCGGCCGGCGCAGTGTTGGTCCAGCCGCCGAAGGTCGCCTTGATCCGCGCTTCCATGGCATCGACGTCGAAGTCTCCGACCGCCACCAGGACCGCCCGCTCGGGGCGATAGTAGCGGCTGTAGAAGTCGACCAGCTGTTCGCGCGGCGCGGTGCGCAGCACCTCGACCTTGCCGATCGGATAGCGTTTCGGCGGCAGCTGCCCGCGCAGCAGGAAGGCCATCCGGGCCTTGAACACCCGCAGGCCGGGGCTGTCGCTGGTTCGCTCCTCCGACAGCACCACCCCGCGCTCGCGGTCGACCGCGTCGGCGGCGATCAGCAGCTCGCTGGCCGTCTCGCGCAGCACTTTCAGCGACAGGTCGACGGTCTCGTCGTCGGTCTGCGGCAGGTCGAGCTTGTAGGTCGTCTCGTCGAAATTGGTCGAGGCGTTGGTGTCGGCGCCGAAGGCCAGGCCCCGCCGCTCGAGCATCTTGACCATCTCGCCCTCGGCGATGCCCTTGCTGCCGTTGAACGCCATGTGCTCGAGGAAGTGGGCCAGCCCCTGCTGGGCGTCGGTCTCCATCAGCGAGCCGGCGTCGAACCGCAGACGCAGCGACGCCTGGCCCGGCGGGGTGGCGTTGTGGATGATGGCGTAGCGCATGCCGTTGGGCAGCGCCCCGAAGCGCACGTCCGGGTCGGCCGCCACGTCGCTGACGGCCTGGGGCCATTGCCCGGGCGCCAGCCTGACCGGCCTGGCAGGAGCGGCGTCGGCCGCCGCC
>DAORNX010000485.1:0-2166 GCA_035441225.1 Caulobacter sp. | reverse complement strand
CGGCCGGCTGGGCGTGGCGCCGGCCGCCATCGACCGGCTGAGACCCTGGTTCGCCGACGTGACCATCGGCGTGGTGGCACTGATGAGCCGGGGCGCCAGCGTGACCACGGGCGTCGAGCGCATCCTGGCCGAGGCCGCCCCGACCGCCCGGCGACGCGCCTTCGAGACTCCGGCGGACCAGATCGCCTTCTTCGCCGACGCGCCGCTGGCCGACCAGCTCGCCTCGTTCGAGGACACGCTCAAGCAACTCGACGAGGACCCGGCCTTCTACGACCGGCTGATCAGCGCCTGGGCCGAGGGGGACACCCGCGCGATCGAGGATATCGGGCTGACGCCGATGAAACAGGTGTCGCTGTATCTCTACGACCGGCTGATCGTGCAGCGGAACCGCCGCTGGGCCGAGACCATCGCCGGGCGCATGGCCGGGTCCGGCGAGACCGTGATCGTCGTCGGCGTCGGCCATCTGGTCGGCCCCGACAGCGTGCCGGCCCTGCTGCGCGCGCGCGGCTTCACGGTCGACGGCCCCTGAGCAAAGAGGCTTGAGCCGGGCGCTGACGGCGGGCACAACCCCGCCCATGACCTACCAGACCCTGATCGTCGAGACTCCGGCCGAGGGCGTGACCCTCATCCGTCTCAATCGCCCCGAGGCCCTCAACGCCCTCAACAGCCAGCTGCTGGACGAGCTGGGCCAGGCCCTCGACGCCGCTGCGGCGGACGAGGCCGTCCGCTGCCTGGTGCTGACCGGTTCGGACCGCGCCTTCGCCGCCGGCGCCGACATCAAGGAGATGTCGGACAAGTCCTACGCCCAGATGATGGCGCTGGACTTCTTCACCGCCGGCGCCCGCAAGCTGGAGCAGTTCCGCAAGCCGGTGATCGCCGCGGTCAGCGGCTACGCCCTGGGCGGCGGCTGCGAGCTGGCGATGATGTGCGACTTCATCATCGCGTCGGAGACGGCGAAGTTCGGCCAGCCGGAGATCAACCTGGGCGTCTCGCCCGGCATCGGCGGGACCCAGCGGCTGACCCGCTTCGTCGGCAAGGCCAAGGCCATGGACATGATCCTGACCGCCCGGATGATGGACGCCGCCGAGGCCGAGCGCGCGGGCCTGGTCTCCCGTGTCGTTCCCGTCGACAAGCTGCTCGAGACGGCGCTGGAGGCCGCCGGCAGGATCGCCGGCCAATCGCCGCTGGCGGTGATGATGAACAAGGAGCTGGTCGAGGCCGCCTACGAGACCACCCTCGCCACGGGGGTGGCCCTGGAGCGGCGGCTGTTCCACTCCCTGTTCGCCTTCGAGGATCAGAAGGAGGGCATGGCGGCCTTCGTCGAGAAGCGAAAGCCCGACTTCAAGGGCCGATAGGGACCCCCAGCGCCGCCGCCCCTGCGTCGCTCGCCAGCCACCTGGCGAGCTTCAGGGCGCGCCACTGCGACGGCCCGCCACCCCGGGTCACCAGCAGCTGCACGGCGTCCTTGCCGATCCGCGCCTGCCAGCGATGTTCGAGCCGCACATGACCCAGTCGCTGCAGGCGGTTGGCGATCAGGCTCTGGCGGGTGACCACCAGCGCCGACCTCTCGCCCTCGGCCATCTCGAGCAGCGCCTGGGGCCGGGCCTCGCTGACCACCAGGGCGCCCGGTTGTGGATAGCGCGCCCGCGCCCGCATCAGGGCCGCGCCGAGGCCTGGATCGCAGATCACCACCTGACGGGGCGACGCCGCGCCGCAGCCGGCCAACGCCAGGGTCGAGACGAGAAATGCGCGGCGGTCCATGCCCGGACTCTACATGGCGCCCTCCGAACCGCCAGAGTCGCATTGACCGGCTGGGGGCCTTCCTGTATTTGCCCGCCCTTCGATTTATCCGGCGTGCGCGGCCGTTCGCGCCCGCCCGTCCGTTCTGAGGTTCTACAAGCCCATGGCCAATAATCCCGGCGCCAAGAAGGCGATCCGCAAGATCGAGCGCCGCACGGAAGTGAACAAGGCCCGCCGTTCGCGCGTCCGCACCTTCCTGCGCAAGTTCGACGAAGCCCTGGCCACCGGCGACGCCGCCGCCGCCAAGGCCGCCTTCATCGTCGCCCAGTCGGAACTGATGCGGGCCGTGTCCAAGGGCGTGGTCCACCGGAACACCGGCTCGCGCAAGGTCTCGCGCCTGAACGCCCAGCTGAAGAAGCTGTCGGC
>DAORNX010000484.1:0-2170 GCA_035441225.1 Caulobacter sp. | reverse complement strand
CGCCAGCGCCGGCAGGTCGCAGACATCGCCGCGCAGATGCACGGGCAGCACCGCCCGCACCGGCCGTCCCCGGGCCCGGTCCAGCGCCTCGGCGAGGGTCTCCGGCGTCATCAGGCCGCTGTCCGGATCGACGTCGGCGAACACCACGTCCGCCCCGACGTAGGCGGCGCAGTTCGCGGTGGCGAGGAAGGTGATCGCGGGAACGATGCAGACGTCGCCCGGTCCGATCCCGGCCGCCAGCATGGCCAAATGCAGGGCGGCCGTGCCGTTGCTGCAGGCCACGGCGTGCGCGGCGCCGACCACCTCGCGAAAGGCCGTCTCGAACGCCTCCACGGCCGGGCCGGTGGTCAGGTAGTCGGCGCGGAGGGCGGCGGCCACCGCGGCGATGTCGTCCTCCTCGATGGTCTGGCGGCCGTAGGGGAGGAACCCCGTGGTCACGCGCCCGTCTCCTCCAGCATGGCCCTCAGCCGCTCGGCCGACAGCCAGTCGCTGTTGTTGTCGCTGGCGTAGGAGAAGCCCTCCTCGACCGGCCTGCCGCCGTCGGCCGGGCCGAACGGCCTGCGCGTGTATTCGACGAAGGCGGGCTCGATGACGTAGCGGTCGGCCAGTTCGACGGTCTGCCGCGCGTCGTCGGCTCCGACCATGATCTCGTGCAGCTTCTCGCCCGGCCGGATGCCGACGATCCGCATGCCGGCCCCCGGCGCCATGGCCTGGACCAGGTCGGGCATCGACATGGACGGGATCTTGGGCACGAAGATCTCGCCGCCGCGCATCAGCACCAGCGAGGACAGCACGAAGTCGACGCCCTGGTTGAGAGTGATCCAGAAGCGGGTCATGCGGGCGTCGGTGACCGGCAGTTCGGTGGCGCCCTGCGCCAGCAGGCGGCGGAACAGCGGCGCCACGCTGCCGCGCGAGCCGACCACGTTGCCGTAGCGGACCACCGCGAACCGCGTGCCGATGTCGCCCGACAGGTTGTTGGCCGCCACGAAGGTCTTGTCCGAGGCCAGCTTGGTCGCGCCGTACAGGTTGACCGGGTTGCAGGCCTTGTCGGTCGACAGGGCCACGACCTGCTTCACATGGTTGGACAGGCTGGCCCAGACCACGTTCTCGGCGCCGATTATGTTGGTCTGAATGCACTCCGACGGATTGTACTCGGCCGCCGGCACCTGTTTCAGCGCGGCGGCGTGGATCACGATGTCGACGCCGCGCAGGGCCAGGGTCAGGCGCGAACGGTCGCGCACGTCGCCGAGGAAGAAGCGCATCTTCGCCAGCTGCTCCGGCGGCAGCCGCTCGCGCATCTCCTGCTGCATCTCGCTCTGCTTCAGCTCGTCGCGCGAATAGACGATCACCTTGCGCGGGGCGTAGCGGGTCAGCACCGTGTCGACGAAGCGTCTGCCGAACGATCCCGTCCCGCCGGTGACGAGGATCACCTTGTCGTCGAGATCGAGGTTGTCGGGCGCGAAGCCGGCCATGGGCGCTCCAGTGCGGACGCTGATTCCCGATCGAATCCGCCGCCTGCTACGCTTGGCGCGAATGTGTAAACGCCGCGTCAACCATGTTGCGGTCATCTGGTCGCATGGATCGCCGCCTCGCCCTCGCCACCGCCCTGGCCCTGCTGCCCGCCGTCGCGTCCGCCAACAGCGGCGGCGAAAAGAAGAAGGGCGGCGGCGCCACCTATCTGCAGATCAAGGCCATCGCCGCGACCATCATGCATCGCGACGGCAGCCGCGGCGTGATCACCGTCGAATGCGGCCTCGACGCGCCCGACGAGAAGCTGCGCACCCTGGCCGAACAGTCGCAGCCGCGGCTGCGGGCCGCCTATGCGGGCTTCATCCAGGCCTACGCCAGCGGCCTGCCCGCGGCCGCCCTGCCCGACGCCGACTACATCTCGCGCGAACTGCAACGCCTGACCGACAGCACCCTGGGCCGGAAGGGCGCGAAGCTGCTGCTCGGCACGATCCTGGTGAACTAGGCCGGCCGCGCCCGTCACGGGGACATGCACTGAAGGGCGTGTCCCCGCGCCTCTATTCGAAAATCAGGTCCGTCGCGGCCGACAGCTCGGCCAGGGCCTGGTCGACATCGCCGACCTTGATCGCGCGCATGCCCAGCATCGCGGCCGGCTTGCAGTTGATGCCCAGGTCGTCGAGGTAGACGCAGTCGGCCGGCTCGA
>DAORNX010000483.1:0-2178 GCA_035441225.1 Caulobacter sp. | reverse complement strand
GGCTTCAGGAACTCGAGCCTGTTGCCGAAGGGGTCGTAGAGGTAGATGCGCTCGAAGCCGTCGAGGTCGTCATCGAACTGGGCTTTGAAGCCGGCCGCCTCTGCCCGCGCCGCGAGCCCGGCGACATGATCGACCTCAAACGCCACATGGGCCTTCACATTGGCGCGGAAGTCCTGCTCGACGCCGAGATGGACCTTCACGGCGCCCTCGAACCAGCAGCCGCCGCGTTTGGCGAGTTCCGGCGGCTTGGGAACCTCGGTCAGGCCCAGCAGGTCCCGATAGAACGGACGCGCGGCGTCTTCGCCGCCGACGGGGATGGCGATCTGGACATGGTCGATGGCGCGGAGGGTCATCCCACCGACCCCTCAAGGCTGATCGCCACCAGCTTCTGCGCCTCGACGGCGAACTCCATCGGGAGCTCCTGCAGCACCTCGCGCACGAAGCCGTTGACCAGCAGGGCCACAGCCGATTCCGTGTCCAGCCCCCGCTGCTGGCAGTAGAACAGCTGGTCGTCCGACAGCCGCGTGGTGGTCGCCTCGTGCTCGAACACGCTCTGGCCGTTGCGGGCCTCGATGTAGGGCACGGTGTGGGCGGCGCAGTCCTTGCCGATCAGCAGGCTGTCGCACTGGGTGAAGTTGCGCGCGCCGACGGCCTTCGGATGGGCCGAGACCAGGCCGCGATAGGTGTTCGACGACTTGCCGGCCGAGATGCCCTTGGAGATGATCCGCGAGCGGGTGTTGGCCCCCAGGTGGATCATCTTGGTGCCGGTGTCGGCCTGCTGGTGGCCGTTGGTCACGGCGATGGAATAGAACTCGCCCGAGCTGCCCTCCCCGCGCAGGACGCAGGACGGGTATTTCCAGGTGATCGCCGAGCCGGTCTCGACCTGGGTCCAGCTGACCTTGGCCCGCGCTTCGCGGCAGTCGGCCCGCTTGGTGACGAAGTTGTAGATGCCGCCCTTGCCGGTCTCCGGATCGCCCGGGTACCAGTTCTGGACGGTGGAGTACTTGATCTCGGCGTCCTCGAGGATGACCAACTCGACCACCGCCGCGTGCAGCTGGTTCTCGTCGCGCATCGGCGCGGTGCAGCCCTCGAGGTAGGAGCAGTAGGCACCCTTGTCGGCGATGATCAAAGTCCGCTCGAACTGCCCGGAATCCTTGGCGTTTATCCGGAAGTAGGTCGAGAGCTCCATCGGGCAGCGCACGCCCGGCGGGATGTAGACGAAGCTGCCGTCGCTGAAGACCGCGCTGTTGAGACAGGCGAAATAGTTGTCGCTGACCGGCACGACCGAGCCGAGGTATTTCTTCACCAGCTCGGGGTGTTCGCGGATCGCCTCGCTGATCGGGCAGAAGATCACCCCGACCGCGGCCAGCTCCTTCTTGAAGGTGGTCACCACGCTGACGCTGTCGAAAACTGCGTCGACCGCGTATTTCGGCGCGCCCTGCACCCCGGCCAGCACTTCCTGTTCGCGCAGCGGGATGCCGAGCTTCTTGTAGGTCTCCAGAATGTCCGGATCGACCTCGTCCAGGCTCATCGGCCCGGCCTTCTGCGACGGCGCGGCGTAGTAGTAGGCGTCCTGGTAGTCGATCGTCGGATAGTGGACCTTGGCCCACTCCGGTTCGTCCATCGCCAGCCAGCGCTCGAAGGCCTCCAGCCGCCATTCCAGCATCCATTCCGGCTCGTTCTTCTTGGCCGAAATGAAGCGCACGATATCGGCGTTCAGCCCCTTGGGCGCGAAGTCCTGGGCGATATCGGTGACGAAGCCGTGCTGGTACTTCTCCAGATCGGCGACCGCCTGCACGGTTTCCTTGACGGCGGCCATTACGCGACTTCCTTCCGGCGCGCGGCATGGCGCGCATAAAGGTCCAGCCAGGCGTCGCCGGCCCGGACCCAGTCTGTTTCGGCGCTGGCCCAGCCGCCGCTGACGCGGATGGCGAAGGGCGCGAGGTCCGGCCGCCCCATGGCCGCGACCACGTCGCTGGGCTTCATCTTGCCAGACGAGCAGGCCGGGCCGGCGCTGATCATCACGCCCGCCAGATCCAGGCCCATGACCTGCATCTGGGCGTCGAAGCCGGGGGCGGCGAAGCCCAGCGTCTGCGGCAGGCGCGGCGCGCCCTTGCCGAGGATGACGGCGCCGGCGGCCTCGACCCGATCCTGCAGCGCATCGCGCCAGGGCGCCTG
>DAORNX010000482.1:0-2188 GCA_035441225.1 Caulobacter sp. | reverse complement strand
GGGTCGGTCCCTCCCTGGCGCCCTGGATGCCCGCGACTTGGCGCTCTGGAGTGGGAGTCGCCGCCGTAGCGGGGCCCCTGGATGCCCGTTGGATGGTGCTGTTCAGTCCTCTGGCGCAGCTGTGCTCGCCCGTCGCTGTCCCTCGCTTCAGGCCGTTGGCGTCTGCGTGGCGTCGGCCGGTGGCCCGCGCGACGGCGGCGACACCCCCCGCTGGCGCGCTGAGGTTGGCGTAGCGAGGGCAGAGGTTGGCGCAGCGAGGGCGGCATCTATGAATCGGCCGTAGGAGTCAACTATACCGTTCGCTGAGCCACCGCATGCGTCCCGGGCAGCTTCACCCACTCTTTTTCCTCCTGCACCCCCGACACCTGTTGGGGACCTGGCCGGGTGACCGTAGGCAAGCGAGTGCCGGGCCCCTCGCACAAGCCGCAGCGAAGCGGAGGCGCGGAGAGGGTGGCGCGACCTTGCCGGAGGGAGCCGGCCAGGTATGCTGTGTCGTCGGGGGGGTGGGGCTCGGGCGCATCGCGTCGTGAGACGTTGGCGACTGTGGATCCGTAGGGGGAGGGTGCGGGGCAGTCAGTCTCATCCATCTATCCGCGCTCAGGGACCTCCACCGGAGGCCAGGCGCATACTCGAGTTCGAGGCGGAGCGTCCCACACAATGCAGCGGCCTCTGGGGCCCTTGAAAACTCGGGATCGCTCCCCCCAAGGCTGACTGGTCTCCGCGCAGCTCGACTCACCGGAGGGACCTGTGGTCGTTCGACGCTGCTTGCTCCTGAAGGGTGGAAGGGTGAACGCGGGCGTCTGGGCGGCCGCGGATCGCCGGGCGGCTCAGGTGGGTGCGGGCACCCGGCGGGAGCTTGTGGGGAAGGCCTGGTAGTCGGCCTCGTTCTTCCAGAGGGTCCACATCAGCTCGCCGAGCTTGCGTGCGAGCCCGACGATGGCCTTCTTCTTGCCGACGCGCTCGGAGAGCTTGTAGTACCAGCGCTTGAGCGCCGTGTCCTTCTTGCTGCGCACATGGGCCCAGGCGCCCTGGACCAGCAAGGCCCGGGTGGCGCTGTTGCCGCGCTTGGTGATGCCGCCGGGCTTTCGCTTGCCCGCCGAGCTGTTCACCCAGGGGGCCAGGCCCGTGTACGCCGCGATCTCCTCGGAGGAGCGGAAGCGGGTCGGATCCTCGATGAGGGCGAGGAAGGAGGTGGCGATGAGCTCGCCGACGCCAGGGATGGCGCGCAGCCTGCGGACGGTCGTCGGATCGGCTTCGGCGACCTCGTGGACGGCCTTCTCGATCTCGAGGACCTGGGTGGTCATGTCGTCGATGGCCTGGACCAGGGGCGGCACGGCCAGCTCGTAGCCCTCGGGGATCCCCCAGGTGCCTTCGAGGCGGCGGGCGAAGTCGTCGCCGTCGCAGGATGGCAGGTTGTGGCCTTCGCTGCGCAGCAGGGAGCGGGTGGTGCGGATGAGGTTGGCGCGGGACCCGACGATGGCGTGGCGGGCCGCGAGCAGGCGACGGAAGCGGTCGGTGAACTCCGACCGGACATGCACGGGGGTCAGCAGCCCGGTCTTGCCGAGCATGGCCAGCATCTCAGCGTCGTGGGCGTCGGTCTTCTTCGGCGAGCTGGAGATGGCCCGCAGCCGGTTGGGGTCCACCACCACCGCCTGGTGGCCGCAGGCCTCGATCAGCCGCGCGCACCACGCCGAGCCGGTGGATGCCTCGATGTAGAAGCGGGTGTGCTTCTTGATGCCGCGCGCCAGCTCCCCCAAGGAAGCCTCGCTGGTGTCGATCTCTCCGCGGGCCAGGGTGGTCCCTGCCCCGTCCAGCAAGTGGTAGACGGTGATCCGAGAGTGAAGATCTATGCCACAGTGGTACACGTCGAGTTCCTCCGAGAGAGACAGTCTCTTGCCCCTCGGCGGACGTTGACTGTCCACGCGGGTCGCCGACTTCGGCGATGAGGGGCTCGGCTTGTCTACCCCACCCGCCCCCCAGGGCGCACGGGCCACCGGCGTGGCGGCAGGAGGGGGCGCGGGAGGGGGCGCGGGAGGGGGCGCTGAAGCGGGAGGAGACGTGGGCTTTCGGGGCATCGCAGGGCTCGGTTGATCGGGCGGGAGGGGAAGGCCGGCCGATTCATCCGATCAATGGGGCCCGGCTTCGAGAGCCGGGAGAGGGGCCGACGACGCAGGGCGAGGACGACGAC
>DAORNX010000481.1:1729-2189 GCA_035441225.1 Caulobacter sp. | reverse complement strand
TGTCAAGCCGCATGGCGCGCTGGCCAATCTGGCGGCGGACGACCGGGCCGTGGCCGATGCGATCACCGGCGCGGTCGCCGCCCTGCCGGGCGTCGAAAGCGTGACGACCGAGGCGATCGAGGATGGAGGGACCCGCTTCACCGCGACCCTGGGCAAGGGCGCGGCCGGGCAGGACGCCCTGCGCGCCGCCCTGGCCGGCGGCCACGACATTCACCGCTTCGAGATGCGCGAGCCCAGCCTGCACGACGCCTTCATCGCCCTGACCGGCGGGGAGAGCGCCCAATGATGCGCCTGTTCCGCATCGCCGGCCGCGAGTACGTGGCCTATGTGAAGACGGTCGGATTCTGGCTGTCGATGCTGATGATGCCGGTGGTCGGGGCCATCTCGTTCGGCGCTCCGGCCTGGCTGGAGAAGACCTCGCCCCCGCCCACGATCATGATCGTCGACCGGTCCGGCGAGG
>DAORNX010000481.1:0-1715 GCA_035441225.1 Caulobacter sp. | reverse complement strand
GTGGTCGAGCAGCTCACCGCAACCACGCGCGGCAAACCCGCCGCGACAGTGGTCGACGGCCCTGTCGACCCGGCGACGCCGCTCGAGCCGCGGCTAAGGCGCTGGATGACCGATGGCTTCCCCGAGGCCGGCGATCCAAAGCTGGGCGCGGCGGCGGTCATCCACGGGTCGGGCGCCGCCGTGACCATCGATTTCTGGAGCAGCAACCTCACCGACCGCACGCTGGAACGGGCGGTCAGCACCGCGGTCGGCGAGCAGATGCGCGCACGGCGGCTGGCGGCCCTCGGCGTCGATCCGGCCGCGCTGGAGGCAGCCCAGGCATTGGCGCCGAAGGTGGCGTCCTTCTCCCCGAAGGCCGCGGGCGGCAAGGTGGCCCTGCGCGACCGCCTGCCGGGAATCGTCGGCTTCGGCGCGGCCATGCTGCTGTGGATGATGATCTTTACCGGCGCCGGCATACTGCTGAACAGCGTCATCGAGGAGAAATCCAACCGCGTTCTGGAGGTGCTGCTGGCCTCGGCCTCAGCGCCGGAGATCATGTTCGGCAAGATTCTCGGCGTCGCCGGGGTGACCCTGACCGTGCTGGCGGTCTGGGCGAGCGTCGGCGGGACCCTGTTGTTCACGCTGCAGCCGGCCGTCGCGGCGGATGTCGCGGCCGTGCTGCTTGGCAAGGGGCTGGTGGCCTATTTTCTGTTCTACCTGGTCGGCGGCTACCTGATGTACGCGGCCATCTTCATCGCCATCGGCTCGTTCTGCGAGACCACGCGCGAGGCCCAGACGCTGCTGGGGCCGATCATGGCGCTGCTGACGATCCCGGTGATCTTCCTGACCCAGGCCATCCGCCGGCCCGATTCCCCGATGCTCGAGGCGCTGTCGTGGTTTCCGCCGTTCACCCCGTTCCTGATGACCGCCCGCGCGGCCAGCGAGCCGCCCCTGTGGCAGGTGCTGGGCACCGGCGTGCTGATGGCCGCGACCGTGGCCCTGGTGGTCTGGATCGCCGGCCGGGCCTTCCGCACCGGAGCCCTGTCGACCGGCAAGATCGACCTGAAGGGCTTGATCCTGCGCGTGCGCGGCGGGGAGTGATCCGACCAGGAGCCGTCATGGCCCGGACAGCAAAAGGGCCGCCCGGTCGCCCGGACGGCCCTTCCGAATCTCGATGTCGAAGGCCTACCCGCGCGGGGCGGGCTTCTTCGGCGCGGCGATCAGGCCTTCGCGTTGCAGGCGCTTGCGAGCCAGCTTGCGGGCGCGGCGGACGGCCTCGGCCTTCTGGCGCGCGCGCTTTTCCGACGGCTTTTCGTAGTGCACGTGCCGCTTCATTTCGCGGAACGAGCCTTCACGCTGCATCTTCTTCTTCAGGGCTTTCAGCGCCTGGTCGACATTGTTGTCGCGGACGAAAATCTGAACCAGGGGACTCTCTCCTTCGTACGGCCCGCCGCTAGCCGTGCGGCGTGGCGGACGAAATCAAAAATGATATGGCCCCGGGAGGAGCCTCCCGTGGCGAGGCGCGCGAGATAGCAGAGGCGGGCGGGCTTGTCTATCGGCGACGGCGCGCGCGGGGCGGTATAGGATAGGGCCATGATCGCGAATGACGACTGGGCCGTGGCGGCCGAGCAGCGGGTGCTGGACGCGGCGTTGCGGCTGGCCCCCACGCGGGGCTGGGGCCGGGCCATGACCCTGGCCGCGGTGAAGGCGGCCGGGCTTTCGGAGGCCGAGGGCGA
>DAORNX010000480.1:0-2197 GCA_035441225.1 Caulobacter sp. | reverse complement strand
ACCCTGACCCTCGACCTGCGGCCCGACCTGTCGATCGAGGCCCTGGCCGGCCGGCTGGCGCGGCCGCGCGGCAAGGACAGCGTCAGCAACTGGCTGCGCAAGGCGGGCGGCCTGTCGCCGGTCGCCGCCGGCCTGCTGCGGGAGATCCCCGGCGACCTGCCCACGGGCGCCGAGAAGCTGGCCCGGCGCATCAAGGCTGTCCGCCTGACGCTGACCGGTGTCCAGGGACTGGAGCGGGCCATCTCCTCGGCCGGCGGCGTCGCCCTCGACCAGGTCGATGAAGGGCTCATGCTCAAGGCCCTGCCCGGGGTCTTCGTGGCCGGCGAGATGCTCGACTGGGAAGCCCCGACGGGCGGCTATCTGCTGCAGGCGTCGATGGCGTCAGGCGTGGCGGCCGCGGCGGGTATGGTCGACTGGCTGGCCCGCCGCCCGCCGGTCAGGCGTTGAAGTTCAGCTTCAGACCAGGCCGCGGCCATCTGGCCCGATAGAGCTTGCCGGTGCCGGAGGCGGTGATCCAGGCGGTGGTCATGTCCGGCCCGCCGAAGCAGATGTTGGTGCACAGCAGATCCGGGAACGGATAGTGCTCGGTCGTGCCGTCCGGGTCGAAGGCGGTGATGCCGCCGTTGATGATGGTCGCCACGCAGACCTTGCCGCCGGCCTCGACGGCCAGGCTGTCGAGCAGCTGGAAGCCCGGCAGGTTGCAGATCACCCGGCCCGGCTGGAACGGCGGCGGCTCGGCCAGCACGCCCGGTTCGGCGATGTCGAACGCCCACAGCCGGCCGAGGTTGGTGTCGGCCATGTAGACGACCTTCTCGTCCGGCGAGAGGCCCACGCCGTTGGGCGAGACGAAGTGGTCGCGCTGGCGGCTGATGTGACTGCCGTCGGTCCTGGCGTAGTAGAGCGCGCCGAACTTGCGGCCGTCCGGCGTGGAGCAGCCATGGTCGGTGAACCACATGCCGCCCTGCCGGTCGAACACCAGGTCGTTGGGCCCGACCAGCCGCTTGCCGTCGCAGCTGTCGTAGACCGTCTCGACCTTGCCGCTGGCGATATCGACGCGCTGGATCATGCCGCCGACGTGGCTGGCCGGCGTCGGGCCGGGAATCAGCAGGCCCTGCATCTCCAGCCATTCGAAGCTGCCGCCGTTGTTGGTCACGTAAATCGCGCCGTCAGGGCCGATCGCCGCGCCGTTCGGCCCCCCGCCGGTCTCGGCCACGGTCGAGGTCTTGCCGTCCGGCGTGACGCGGGTCAGCCGCTGGCCGGCGATCTCGGTCAGGATCACCGAGCCGTCGGCCATGGCGATGGGACCTTCGGGGAAGCGTAGCCCCTCGGCGACGAGTTCGATGTCCATGCGGCGCGCTCCCTGCTTTTCCCGTTGCCGGGATAGAACCGCGTGACGCCGCGTCAGCGCAAGCGGCCTTGGCCTAGCGGCGTTCGAGCACCCGGAAGACGAAGGCGTGGTCGTCGGCTTCACCGGCCGGATGGGCTTCGCGGCGCACCTCGGTCCAGTCCGCCTCGTCGAAGGGCGGGAACAGCACGTCGCCCTCCGGCTCGGCGTCGACCTCGGTGACGTAGATTCGCCTGGCCCGGGGCAGGGCCAGGGCGTAGAGCGCCGCCCCGCCGATCACGCAGACCTCCTCGGCGCCGTCCTCGGCCGCCTGTTCGCGGGCGATCTCGAGCGCCTCGCCGAAACTCTCGCAGACCACCGCGCCCCTGGGCTGGAAGGCGCCATCCTTCGACAGCACCACGTTCAGCCGACCCGGCAGGGGCTTGAGCGGCAGGCTGTCCCAGGTCTTGCGCCCCATGATCACCGGCTTTGACAGGGTCACCTGCTTGAACAGGGCCAGATCCGACTTCAGCCGCCAGGGCAGCTTGCCGTCCTTGCCGATCACGCCGTTGCGGGCGCGGGCGACGGGACCGAGGGCGATGGGTATGGTCATGGGACCTTCCAGCCGACGAACAGGATGGACCGGGACGGCTGGTCCGCGCGGCCGGTGTCGGGATAGTAGGCCAGCACCAGGGCGCGGCTCTCGTCGGGGGTGGCGTAGCGCGCTGACTGGCCGCCGCCAGGCGTCTCGCCGCGGACGGCCGGCGCATAGCCCTCCTTGAGAGCCCAGGCGTCGAGGCGCTTGCCGAAGCCGGCGTGATCGGCCAGCGGACCGCGCGCGACCATGACGCAGGCCCGCGCCCCGGGAGGCGC
>DAORNX010000479.1:0-2197 GCA_035441225.1 Caulobacter sp. | reverse complement strand
GGCCGTCGCCGACCGCCAGCACCGGCTTGCCGCCGGCGGCCTGGCTGAGGTCCAGCGAGGCGAGGGCCAGCTTCATCGGGTTGCCGGCGATGTCGCTGCGCACCTCGAACCGCTCGGCGCGACCCGACCTTTGGGCCAGGCCTATGCCGAACAGCTCCGAGATGGCCGGCCCCCCGGCGCCGCGCTCGGTGTCGTCGTTGAGCACCGACAGGCTCGAGCCCTTGGCGTTGGCGGTGAAGGTCATCGCCCCGTCGGCGTCGAGGCTGAAGGCGCCGTAGAGACCCACGCCGGTGGTGCTGGAGTTGAGGGCGTTGAGCAGGTCCTGCATCGTGCCGCCGGCCGGCACGGCCACGGTCACGTCCTTGACCCGCACCCCGTCGGCGTCGGCCACCCGCAGGCTGATCGTGTCTCCGGCCGTGAAGCCGTGCGCGCTCGTCGCGGCCAGGCCGGTATCGTAGAACGGATAGCCTGCCGAGGTGACCAGGTCGTTCAGCCCGAAGAAGTGCGAGAACCCCTTGCCGGCCTTGGTCGCGGGGGTGGTCGCGTCGTCGGTGATGGCGACGCCCGCGCCGCCGCTGGCCGACAGGTTCAGGGCCCCGTTGGTGAAGCTGGCCGAGCCGAAGCCGCCCAGGGCGGTATTCAGGGTCGACAGGAAGCTGCCGGCGCCGAAGGCCACCGGCCCGCCGCCGTCGACGCTCATCGTGCCGGCGTCGAAGTCGATCGCCACCTGTCGCTGCAGCAGGCCGTTGGCCCCGACCACCGCGATCGTCGTCTTGCCGGTGAAGCCCGACACCGCGGTGGGCAGGTCCAGGCCGGTGTTGCGGCCGGTCAGGCTGGCCGGCGCCGGCACGCTGGAGTTGGCGTTGTGAGCCCGGTTCAGTTCGTCGACCGCGCGGGTGACGAATTCGGACAGCTGGTCGCCGACCGCCGGCAGTTCCCGGTCGCGCAGGTCGAGCAGGCCACGGATCTCGCCGGAGGTGAGGCGCGCGCGCAGCGAGGTCTCGCCATTGGCGCCGGGCAGGGTGACGGCGATCTCGCCCGAGGCTCCGTCCGCGCGCACGTAGGAGAGGGTGGCGGCGCCGCCGGCCCCGGCCAGCACCGTGCCATCGGAGGCGCGGATGACGGTCCCGCCATTGGCCCGCGTGCTGATGCTGACGTCCATCAGGCCCGACAGTTCGTCGATCAGCTGGCTCTGGATGTTCTCCGAGCCGGTCGAGTCACGGCCCTCGACCTGGGCGCGGCTGATGTCGGCGTTGAGCGAGTCGATCTGGCCCAGCAGCTGGTTGGCGCGGTCGACGGCCGCGCCGATCCGCGCGTCCGCCTCGGTCGCCAGGCTCTTGAGCGAGGTCGAGATCCGCGAGGCCTCGTTGAGGAAGTCGGTCACGCTGTCGACCGCCGCGCCGCGCTGGATCGAGGAGGCCGCGTCCCCGGCCGCCGCGGAGAAGGCCGAGTAGACCTCGTCCAGCCGGCTGAAGAAGGAGCTGGAGCCCGAGGGGTCGCCGAACAGGGCCTGGGCGCGGTCGAAGGCCTCGGCCAGCACGCCGGCCTGGGCCGAACTGGCGCTGGCGGTCAGCGAGGCCCGCTGCAGGAAGGCGTCGGCGGCCCGGCTGATGCCGGTGATGTCGACGCCGACGCCCATGCCCGCCGAGACCAGCGGCGCCTGCTGGACGACCTTGCGGACGTAGCCGGTCGTGTTGACGTTGGCGATGTTGTCCGAGACGGTCCGCAGGCCGGTCTGGGCCGCCATCAGCCCGCTGGTCGCGGACGACATGATCGACGAAAGGGTCATGCGTTTCCTGCCCTGCGCCCGGCAAAGCCTGACGGGTCCGGTGGCGTAATTTGCCGGGCGAGCGCCGCCGCGCCCGCGAGGTCAAATTCTAACCTGTTGAAATTCATGACATTTATTTCCAGCCGTCAAAGCGGTCGCATTAACCATGCGCAAGACCGGCGCCACGGGCGCGCCGACGCCTCGCGGGCGGCAAGATGCGGCCCCCACGGTCCATAGCGGCCCGGCAAAAAGCGCCCTCGCCGGCCTCGGGGAGGGGGCCGGGCCGGGGGGTGAAAGCCCTTGTGAAACAGGAGGTTGCGGGTCGCCGGAGAAACTGGCCCGCCCGTTGCTTTGTACGGACCGAATGATCCGGGCGCAGCAGGCGCCGACCCGTTCTCCCCCGCCAGAGGCATCCTCGCCCGACATGAC
>DAORNX010000478.1:0-2202 GCA_035441225.1 Caulobacter sp. | reverse complement strand
CTGGCGGCGGCCCGCGCCAGGGAAATCCGCACCGTGGGCGCGCCGGCCGTCGGGTCGCTGGTGATCGCCACCAGCGTCGCCAGGGTCAGCAGAAACAACAGGCCCGCGCCGCCCGCCCCCAGCCAGGGATTCTGGATCGCCGTCAGGGCGGCCGCGCGCGCCTGGGCCAGCCGCCCGGATCCGGCGGCGTTGCTGACGGCATAGGCGGGGACAGGCTTCTTGGAAAACATGACGAGGGCGACGAGGACTACGCCCTGTCACCCTCGCCGTTTATGGTTAACGAACCGCTATTTCGGCTTGTCGGTCGCCCCCGGCAGCACCACCCGCCCGCCGACCACCGAGGCCACGCGCGGCGCCGGCTTGGGCAGTTTGGGGGTCGCCGCGACCGACCCGTAGCGCAGCACGTCGAGCGCCCGCTGGAGCTGGAAGTCGCACTTCAGCTCGAGCGTATTGGACGGGGGTCGCTTCTTGCAGCTCTCCTCGTCGAAGGTTGAGGGCGGCGCCTCGGCGGGGGCATGGGCGCCGCGGCGGACGGCGCCGTCCTCGGTGTCGAGCGCGCCGCGCAGCGAGGCCTCGCTGAACTGGAACGAGCGGGTGGCGATCAGCTCGGCCTGTTCGCGGCTCGAGGCCACCTCGAGGTTCGGCTCGATGCCCGTGCGCTGGATCGAGCGGCCCGAGGGGGTGAAGTAGCGCGCCGTGGTCAGCTTCAGGGCGCCGTCGGCGCCGCCACGCAGCGGGATCACCGTCTGCACCGAACCCTTGCCGAAGCTGGTCAGGCCGACGACCTCGGCGCGCTTGCGGTCCTGCAGGGCGCCGGCGACGATCTCGGCCGCGGAGGCCGAGCCGGAGTTGACCAGCACCACCACCGGAAGGCCGTTGAGCATGTCGCCCGGCCGGGCGTTGTATCGCTCGATGTCGCGCGGATCGCGGCCGCGCTGGCTGACCACCTCGCCGCCGTCGAGGAACACGTCGGCCACGCCGACGGCCTGGTCGAGCAGGCCGCCCGGATTGTTGCGCAGGTCGAAGACCAGGCCCTTCATCTTCGGGTTCTGGGCCTGCAGGCCCTTGATCGCGGCCACGACCTCGTCGGTGGCCTTCTCGTTGAACCCCGACAGACGGACATAGCCGTAGTCGCCCTCCAGCCGGGCGGTCACCGACTTGGGCTTGATCACCTCGCGGACCAGGGTGACGTCGAAGGCGTCGGCCTTTTCGCGGGCGATGGTCAGCACGACCTTCTCGCCGGCCGGACCGCGCATCAGCTTGACCGCCTCGTTGGTCGGCAGGCCGATCACGCTCTCGCCGTTGACGGCGGTGATGTAGTCGCCGGGCTGCAGGCCGGCGCGCGAGGCGGGGGTGCCATCCATCGGGGAGATGATCTTGACCACCCCCTCCTCGCTGGTGATCTCGATGCCCAGGCCGCCATATTCGCCGCGGGTGGTGTCCTGCATGTCCTCGAAGCTCTCGGGCGCGAGATAGCCGGAATGCGGATCGAGGGAGGAGACCATGCCGTCGAGGGCGGCCTGGATCAGCTTCTTGTCGTCGACCTCGACGACATACTGCTTCTGGACGATGTCGAGGACGTCGCCGAACAGCTCCAGCATCTTGTAGGTCTGGGCCCGCGGCTGGGCCGTGGCCTCGGCCTTCTGGCCGACGTAGGCCATCGACCCGGCGCCAAGGACAAAGGCGCAGGCGCCGATCAGGAGGTTCTTCTTCAACATCGCCTTGCTGGAGGCTCCCTATGCGGCCGAACGCGCCGCGCCTTCATTTAAAGCCCGCACGCGGGCCGAAATTGTGACCTAACGCCCCACCGCCGCAATGCCGACGGGCCTCGCCTTCAACCAGGGGGCCGGATCAACCGGCGTCCCCGACCGCCTGAGTTCCAGATAGAGCTCGGGCTCCGCCTGGTCCCCATTTCCTGTTCCGCCACGCCTCGCCATGCGGCCGATCGGCGCGCCCGCCGACACCGCCTGGCCGGGCGCCGCCGTCGCCTCGCCAAGCCCCGCCAGCACCAGATGGTAGGCGCCGGTGGTGCGCAGGATCAAGATGACCCCCCAGCCCGTCACCGGCCCAGCGAATTCAACCACGCCTTGAGCCGGACTGGCCACCGGCGCGCCGGGCTGCATGCGGAACCAGACGCCCTCCGCCCGTCCGCCGCCCGGCAGCTGGCCGATGAATTCTCGCGCCCCAGGGTCTCCGAGCTTT
>DAORNX010000477.1:1927-2207 GCA_035441225.1 Caulobacter sp. | reverse complement strand
AATCAGGATCGACCGCGCCTCGCCCTCGCTGATGCGCGCCAGCCTCCCCGCCGTGGCGGCGACGACCGCGCCGACCGGGCCGTCGCGGGTGGCGACGTGGGGGCGGCCGAACCAGAAACGTGAACGCACCGCGCTGCCCTCGCCCGTGCGGACGGCGCAGTGCGCCAGCCAGCCGACGTTGAACGGCGCGCCGGCAAGGCCCGTGCGGGCCAGCACGAGGGTCGCCTGTTCAGGGTCAGCCAGGCGCGGATCGGTGAAGCCGCATCCGGCCGGGTCGACA
>DAORNX010000477.1:0-1787 GCA_035441225.1 Caulobacter sp. | reverse complement strand
CGGCTGCCGACCGGCGCGGTGAAGGCGGCGTCGCCGTGCCAGCCGAACCACCAGTCGATCATCTCGGGTGTGACGCCGGGCATGTCGGTGCGGATATTGACCCGGACCCCGCCGCCGGGGGTCAGGGCGTAGCCGTCGTCGGGCCCGTCATGATCGCCCATCAGGCCCGGGCCGGACTCCGCCAGCGGCGGCAGCAGCGGCGGCGCCAGCTGACCGCGCTCCAACGCCCGCACCGCGCGCTGCGGCAGCGGCGCCATGTCGGGGTTCCAGAACCGGGCCCAGGGCAGGGTGGCGATTTCGGCCTGACTCCAGCCCAGCTGACCGGCCATCAGACGCGGCCCATCCAGGGATGGAACCGGCCATCGGGATCGTGCTTCGCCCGCAGCGCGTCGAGCCGGGCCATGTTGGCGTCGGCCAGGAAGGGCGCGGGGCGGGCGCCGAGGTTCTCGTCGGCCAGCTGCACGCCCATCGACAGCGGGGCCATCGCCCGCATGTTGTCGACCGCCCAGGTCGCGGCCGTCGGCGTATCGGCCTCGTCGCGCCAGACGCCGTAGAGGGCGATGTAGATCTTGTCGTCGAGGGAATAGGCCATGTCCGGCCGCGACGCGGGCGGCGCCCAGTTCATCCACAGCATGTGCGAGGGCGCGACCGGCAGGGTGTCGGCGATCCGCCGCAGGCCCGGCAGCAGGGCCTCGGCCGGGGCGCGGGTCCACATGTTGTCGACCGCGTAGTTGAAGCCGGTCGGGTAGTGGCCCATCACCTGTCGGGTCAACGCCTTGACCGACGTGGGCAGGAACGGAAGGACCCGCGTCGCGCCCGGGGGCAGGGTCTTCATGAAGGCCAGGTCCCGCCAGGCCTGGCGGAGGCTGTCGGCGAACACCGGCGCCACGACGGCGATGCCGGGTCCCTTCACGAAGTCGGTCTTGCGGGACATCAGCATCATCAGCTCGATGGACGCGGGGACCTCCGGCCCGACCGTGTGCGCCCAGCGGACCAGCGCCTCCAGATGCTCGACGCCGTAGAAGGCGGCCTTGGCCCCGATCACCCGGGGCCGGCGCGTCAGTTTCAGGTGGAACCGGGTGACCACCGCGAAGAAGCCCGGGCCGGCCCCGCGCGCGGCCCAGAACATGTCGGCGTTCTCCTCGGCGCTGGCGTGCCGGACCTCGCCGCTAGCGTCGACGTAGTCGATGCCGACCACGTTCTCGCACGCGTTGCCGAGCACCCGGCTGTTCCAGCCGAATCCGCCCTGGAGGAGGTAGCCGCCCAGGCAGACGCTCTCGCAGTGGCCCACGGGAAAGAACAGCCGGCGTTTCGCCAGCTGCTCATTGACGAGGTTTCCCTTGCAGCCCGGCCCGACCCGCGCCCGCATCGCCGCCGCGTCGATCTCCACCGCATCCAGGCCCGAGACGTCCAGCAGCATGCCGCCGTCGCGCACATGATTGGCCGCCCAGCTGTGCCCGCCGGAGCGGACGCCGATGGTCCAGCCGTTGGTTCCTGCCAGCTTCACCGCGGCGATGACATCGGCCTGGCTGCGGGCCTGGACGATGATCTCGGGAAATCGGTCGGGCAGGCGGGCGTTGAACGAACAGGCGCGGCGGGCGGGTTCGTAGCCGGCGTCGCCACGGCGGAAGGCGGTCAGGTCATGCGGCACGGAGGGCCTCCTGGAAGGGCGCCGGGACCGCCTGCCAGCGCAGGGGCAGGGGCGGCGGCGTGACGACGTCCATGTCGGCGTCCGCGAGGCGGCGGGCTTCGTCGTCGGTGTCGGCGGCGATGACGTTTAACGCCAC
>DAORNX010000476.1:0-2208 GCA_035441225.1 Caulobacter sp. | reverse complement strand
GAGAACCGCGCCTTCTGCGCCGGCGGCGACTTCGACTGGTTCGACGAGCAGATCAACGATCCGCGGAAGTTCCGCGCCATCGCCTACGACGCCAAGCGCATCGTCAGCGGCCTGCTGGACCTGGAAAAGCCGATCATCGCCCGCCTGAACGGCGCCGCGGCCGGGCTCGGCGCGACCATCGCCCTGCTGTGCGACGTGATCATCGCCGACGAGACCGCGAAGATCGGCGACCCGCATGTGAAGGTGGGCCTGGTCGCCGGCGACGGCGGGGCGATCATCTGGCCGCAGCTGATCGGCTTCGCCAAGGCCAAGGAGCTGCTGATGACCGGCGACCTGCTGACCGCCCGGGAGGCGGTCGGCCTGGGCCTGATCAACCATGCGGTCCCCGCCGCCGATCTCGACGCGAAGGTGGCGGAGATCGCCGGCAAGATTCTCGGCAACCCGCGCTGGGCGGTGCGCTGGACCAAGATGACCGCCAACATCACGCTCAAGCAGATCATGGTCAGCCTCAGCGACGCGGCGGTGGCCTACGAGTCCCTCTCCAACATGACCGCCGACCGCAAGGAGGCCGTCGCCGCCTTCCGCGAGCGCCGGCCGATGAAGCTGACGGGGGAGTGATGGGGCGGGCATCGCGCCCTTCTCCCCTTGCGGGAGAAGGTGTCAGGCGAAGCCTGACGGATGAGGGGTTTCCCAGACTGACGGCGGATTGCGGCTGGTCGGGCGAGGCGACTTCGACCTATGACCCCTCATCCGTCGGCCTTCGGCCGCCACCTTCTCCCGCAAGGGGAGAAGGGAAATGATTGCCGAACCCGACCACGTCCGCGAGCTGCGCTCGATCCTCCAGCGCTTCATCGCCGAGAAGGCCCCACGCGAGAAACGCCGCGACTGGGACCGCACCCACACCTTCCCGCGTGACCTGTTCCGCGAGCTGGCCGCCCTCGGCCTCTGCGGCCTGACGGTGCCGGAGGAATATGGCGGCACGGGCCCGGACATCCTGGCCGCCGTCGCGGCCATCGAAGAGCTGTGCCGGGCGGGATCGTTCCTCGCCGGGCCGTTCATCCAGTGCGCCTTCTACGGCGGGATGAACATCCTCGAGAATGGCTCGGCCGAACAGAAGGCCGAGCTTCTGCCGAAGCTGGCCAGGGGCGAACTGTTCTTCGCCTACGGCCTGTCGGAACCCGACGTTGGCGGCGACCTGTCCAGCGTCACCACCCGCGCCCGGCGCGAGGGCGACGAGATCGTCATCACCGGGGCCAAGCGCTGGTGCACGGGCGCGGACTTCAGCGACTACATCTACTGCCTGGTCCGCAGCGATGCCGACGCCCCGGCCCGCCAGGCGCTCAGCTTCGTGCTGATCCCGACCAACGCGCCCGGCGTGACCATTACCCCGATCGACCATGTGAACCTGCGCTACACCCTGTCGTCCGACGTCCATTTTGACGAGGTGCGCCTGCCGCTGTCGGCCATCGTCGGCGGGCCGGAGCGGTGGAACCAGGGCTGGAAGATGCTCGCCGGCCGGGCGCTCGACATCGAGAAGCTGGAGATCAGCGCCTGCGCCTTCGGCCTCGCCCAGGCCGCGTTGGAGGAAGCCTGGCAGTACGCCCAGGACCGCGTCCAGTTCGGCAAGCCGATCAGCGGCCACCAGGCCGTGCGCCACGCGCTGGTCGACGCGAAGACCAGGCTGGAGGCCTGCCGCCTGATGCTGTGGAACGCCGCCCGCCTCGCCGACGCCGGCCAGCCCTGCGCGGCCGAGACCAGCATGGCCAAGCTGTTCATCGCCGAGACGGGCGTCGAGATCGCTCTGGCCTGCCAGAAGATCATGGGCGCCTATGCGATGTCCGCGGACTATGACATCGAGCGCAACGTGCGCGACCTGCTGGGCATGCCGATCGTCGGTGGCTCCTCGAACATGCAGCGCAACAACCTCGCCGCCCTTTGGAAGCTTCCTGGATGACCTTCAACGCCATCACCGCCGTGCAGTCCCTGATGGACGAGGTTCATCGCCGCGCGCCCGAGATCGAGAGCGTGCGCCGCCTGCCGGCCGACCTGGCGAAGGCGTTCGCCGACGCCGGCCTGTTCCGCATGCTGCTGCCGGCCAGCCTCGGTGGCCATGACACGCCGCC
Source organism: Caulobacter sp. (assembly GCA_035441225.1). GTDB lineage: Bacteria > Pseudomonadota > Alphaproteobacteria > Caulobacterales > Caulobacteraceae > Caulobacter. The sequence goes on along the minus strand of DAORNX010000476.1, from coordinate 85 downwards.
GGCGCAGATCGCGCTGGCCGTCGAGACCCTCGCCCAGGCCGACGCCTCGGCCGCCTGGTGCCTGATGATCGGCGCCACCACAGGG
>DAORNX010000475.1:0-2214 GCA_035441225.1 Caulobacter sp. | reverse complement strand
TCGCCCCCGTCGTCGGCGGCACGGTCCGTCACCGGATCAGGCCGCCCTGGCGACGTCGGCAGGCGCGGGACGGCGGTTGGGGGCCCAGCCCACCCGGGCCAGGGTCTCGTCGGCCGAGGCGTAGGTCTCGCCCAGACGGTAGATGCGTCGCGCGTCGGCGCCGCTGGCGACCTCCCGGTGGAGCTCCCGCGAGATGCGGACCAGCTGTTCGATCTGGCGGACCGAGGACAGGCGCTCACCCTTGCGGCCCCAGAGGTTGTCCTCGATGCCGCAGCGCACGTGCAGCCCCATGGCGATGGCCATGGTGTTGAGCGGCAGGCAGGTGCGCATGATGCCCTCCACGGTCAGCACCGCGTTGTCCGGCGACCGGCGGACGAACTCCATCAGGTTGGTCGGGCTCGGGCCGTCGGCGCCGCCCCCGATGCCGACCCAGTTCATCACCAGCGGTCCGGTGTAGACGCCGCGGCGGAACAGGCGCTCGACGGTTTCCAGCTGGCCGGGATCGCCGAGCATGAAGTGGGGCTGGATGCCCGCCGCCTGCAGCCGGCGCAGGTGCTCCTCGACGAAAGCCGGGCCGGACGGGATCCACATCTCGCGATAGGCTTCCGCATAGGCCGGCAGCGCCAGCGAGGTGCCGGCGACATCATCGGCGCTCATCACCTCGGTGATGTTCATCTGGTTGGTGTTGATGGCGATGGTCACCTGGTCGGGCTTCGGGTCGAGCTCGGCGAGCATGTGACGCGTGTCGTCGGACAGCCACTTCGCCGAGTCACCCTCGCCCTCCGGCGCGAAGGAGATCGAGCCGCCGACCTGCAACACCATGTCGGGCACGGCCGCCCGGACACGGGCGAGCATCTCGTTGAACATCGACAGGCGCTTGGAACCCGAGCCATCGGCCTCGCGGACATGGACGTGCAGGACGGTCGCGCCGGCGTTCCAGCAGTCGACCGCCTTCTGGACCTGCTCGTCCATGGTCACGGGGATGTCGTCGGAATCGCCCGGCAGGAACTCGGGACCGTAGGGGGCGGCCTGGATGACCAGGGGCTGCTGGTTTTCCGGCAGCAGGGCGTCGTCGAGGAAATGCATTGGAACTCCTCCGTTGATTCAGGCGGGTTGAGCCGCCTCCCGGGCGGCGAGCTCCTCGGCGAGGATCGGGAAGCCGAGGGCGCAGGAATGGATGCCGAGAACCGCGACGGCCTCGAGCACGGCGGCGATTTCCGACGGCGACACCCCGATCTGCAGGGCCTTGCGGATGTGGCGGCGGACCCCCGGTGCGTAGAGGTGCGTGCAGGACGCATCCACGGCGATGGCGATCAGTTCGAAGGTCTTCGGATCGAGCACGCCCGAGCGCAGGGGACGGACGCCCATGGCGAGAAATGATTCCAGCCAGGCCGGGTCGCTGTCGGCGATGGCCTCCCAGGCGGGATTGAACTCGCCGGAAGCGCGCAGGGCGTCGGTGATGGGCGTCGGTTCGGTCACGGGGTGTCTCCTTGTGCCGGATGTTGCCTCATCGACCCTGTCCATGATTGAATATTTGGGACAGCAAATGTCGAATTTGGGACAGTTCACATGGCCGCTCTCGTTCGCGCCGCCAGCCTGACCGGCTACTCGGAGCTCGTGATGACGCTGGGCGGCGACCCGCGCCGCCTGCTCGCCGGCTGCGGTCTCTCGCCGGTCATGATCGACGACCCCGACCTGAAGATCAGCGCCGACACCGTCGGGCGACTTCTCGAGCGGACGGCCGAGCAGCTCGGCGCGCCAGACTTCGGACTCAGGCTGGCGGAAGCCCGGCGGCCGTCCAATCTCGGCCCGGTCGGCATGGTCGTTCGCGAACAGGCCTCGCTGGGACAGGCGCTTGAGGTGATGCGGCAATACCAGTGGCTGCACAACGAGGCCCTGGCCCTGACGATCGAGGAGGAGGGCGACATCGCCGTGCTTTCGCTGGCGCTGCTGGCCCGGGGCGGCCTGGCCTCGCGGCAGGCGACGGAGCTGTCGGTGGCGGTGCTGGCCCGGCTTCTGTCGACGCTGCTCGGCGGCGGCTGGCGCGCGGAATCGGCGCACTTCCGCCATTCCGCCCCGCCATCGCTGGTCACCCACCGGCGGGTGCTGAGCGTGTCCCCCGCCTTCGATCAGCCGTTCGCTGCCCGCGCCGCCGCGGAGGGTGTCGTCACCCTTGCCGCCCTTGATCGTATCGCCGTCGTCGCCGCCTTCGCC
>DAORNX010000474.1:0-2226 GCA_035441225.1 Caulobacter sp. | reverse complement strand
CAGGTGATGCAGGCGTAGCCGGCGTCGGCCTTCTTGGCTTGCCAGGCCTTGGCCATGGCCATGTGCTCGGGGCTGTTGGGCCGGCGGCCGTTGGCGCTGGCCGCGCCCTTGTGGGCGGCGGCGTTGGTCTCGAGCCAGGCGCGGGCCTTCTCGCGGTAGGCGGCTTCTTCGGGGCTATCGTTGAAATCCATGGTCTTTGTCCCGTTTCCTTCTCCCCCTGCGGGAGAAGGTGTCGGCGAGGCCGACGGATGAGGGGTCGAAAGCTGTTAGCGAAAAAGCCGGTGTGACCCCTCACCCGGCCCTTCGGGCCACCCTCTCCCGCTAGGGGAGAGGGGTTCAGGCCGCGTTCCTGCGTTCGAGCTGGCTGACCAGCCGTTCCTTCCAGACCTTCGGCGCGCCGGCGACCAGGCTCAGCTGGCGCGAGCGGCGGTAGTAGAGGTGGCAGTCCACCTCCCAGGTGAAGCCCATGCCGCCGTGGGTCTGGATGTTTTCCTTGCTGCCGAACCAGTAGGCCTCGCAGGCCGCGATCCGCGCCGCCGCGGCAGCGACCGGCAGTTCGGCGGCGTTGGTGTTGAGCGCCCAGGCCCCGTAGTAGGCGTTGGAACGGGCGACCTGGTTCTTGACGTACATATCGGCCAGCTTGTGCTTGATCGCCTGGTAGCCGGCGATGACGCGGCCGAAGGCGTAGCGGCCCAGGGCGTATTCACGGGCCATCTCCAGGCATTTGTCGGCGCCGCCGGTCTGTTCGAAGGCCAGCAGCACGGCAGCCCGGTCGAACACCTGCTCGGTCAGGGCGAAGCCCTCGCCGGCCCCGCCGAGACGGGTGGCGGCGGCGTCCTTGAAGGTCAGGCGGGCCACGCCGCGGGTCGGGTCGAGGCTCTTGAGCGTCTCGCGGCTGACCCCGGCGCCCTTCAGGTCGACCAGGAACAGGCCGGGCTTGCCGCCCTCGCTGGCCAGCACGACCGCCACATCGGCGATGTCGCCGTCGGTCACCGGGATCTTCACCCCGCTCAGCTTGCCGCTCTCGACCCGGCAGGCCAGCGAGGACGGGCTGACGACGCCCGGGCCCTCGGAGGTGGCGAAGCAGCCGATCAGCTCGCCGGCGGCGATCTTCGGCAGAAGGTCGGCCTTCTGGGCGTCGTCGCCGGCCAGCAGCACGGCCTCGGCCAGGAAATAGACGGTCGAGGCGAACGGGATCGGCGCCACCACGCGGCCCATCTCCTCGGCGATCGCGCAGAGTTCGACATGGCCCAGGCCCAGGCCGCCGAATTCCTCGGGGATCGCCGCGCCGAGCCAGCCCTGCTCGCCCACGCCCTTCCACAGCTCGGCGTCGAACGAGACGTCGTCGTTGTCGAGCACCTTGCGCACGGCGGCGCTGGTGCAGCGCGCCTCGAGGAACTTGCGCGCCTCGTTCTTGAGGAACTTCTGGTCGTCGGAATAGTCGAAATTCACGTCTCTCTCCCGGTAGCGCCTCTATGCGTGGTTCGACACGCACCCTCCGGGTGCTGCTCACCATGACGTAGACCCGTTGCACGTCATCCTGAGCAGCCGCGAAAGCGGCGTGTCGAAGGACGCAGGGCGTTTGTGCGAACCTTCGGAGCGGCAATGTAGCTGGCTTTACGGGCGGGGAAAGATTGACCTCGCGTCAATGAATTCAGGTTCTTAATAGGCGGCTGAATTCAGAACGATGGCGCGGGTGCATGGCCAAGGCCGTATTCCAGAAGAACCAGAAGGTGTGGGTCGAGAGCGTCGGGGCCTGGGCGACGATCGACAGGATCGTGCCGATCTGGGCCAAGGGCTTCGACGAGCCGGTGCGGGTGACCTACGATGTGGGTCTGGGCCGCGAGTTTCACGCCCATGAGCTGCGGCCCGAGGATCGCGTCGAGGACGCCGACGGCGCCATGCCCGGCGAGGGCTGGCGGCTGATGCGGGCCAAGAACAAGTGGCAGCAGGAAGGCGACTGCGCCCACCACCCGTTCCCCGGCACCTATCCGGTCGTGGTCACCGATCCGGCCGATTGGGGCGGATGGCGCACGCCGGGCGCTGAATATGACCGCGACCCCAACAAGATCGAGCGACAGGCCCGGCTGATCGCCAGCGCCCCGCGGCTGCAGGCCATCGCCCGCGAACTCATCGCCATGGTGTCCGAGGCGCCGGAGGACGCGCCGCCGGCCGTCGCCGAACTGGCGCGTCGCGCGGCGATGATCGAACGCTATGTCCAGGAGG
>DAORNX010000473.1:0-2238 GCA_035441225.1 Caulobacter sp. | reverse complement strand
ACGGCCTTGCGGTAGGCCGCGGCGATGGCGTCGCGGGCGACGTGACGGCCGCCCTCTACGATGCGCGTCCCCGCCGACCAGACCTGGTCGATGGCGCCGGAGCCCGCGAACACCAGGCTGTCGAGGATCAGGTCGTCGACCCGGCCGGCCAGCGTCGGATGATCCGTGTCGAGCACCACCAGATCGCAGCGGGCGCCGACGGCGATCTCGCCCGTCCCGCGGCCCGTCGGCCGGGTCCCGGCCCTCGCCGCGGAAAGCCACAGGCCCGCGCCCACATGCTCGCCCGTGCCGCCGCTCATCGTACGTTTGCGCGACCGCAGCCGGCGTCCGTACTCGAACCAGCGCAGTTCCTCGGCGGCGCTGGTGGTCACATGGCTGTCGGAGCCGATGCCGAAGGTCCCGCCCGCCCCGAGGAAGGCGTCGGCGTTGAAGAAGCCGTCGCCGAGGTTGCCCTCCGTCGACGGACAGAGGGCCACGGTCGCGCCGCCGCGGGCCAGACCCGTCGCCTCGGCGTCGGTCATGTGGGTGGCGTGCACCAGGGTCCAGCGGCCATCGACCGGCGTATTGGCCAGCAGCCATTCGACGGGCCGGGCGCCGGACCAGGCCAGGCAGTCGTCGACCTCGCCGGTCTGTTCGGCGGCGTGAATGTGAATCGGCAGGGCGGGATCGGCGGCGTCCAGAACGGCGCCAATCTGTTCCGGCGTCACGGCCCGCAGGCTGTGGAAGGCCATGGCCTCGGCGCCGCTGGCCTCCAGCAGGCGCAGGTATTGGTCAGTGGTCTTGATGAAGCGGCGCTGGCCGTGTTTCGGCGGCAGACCGCCGAAGCCGGCATGGCTGTAGAGCACGGGGGCCAGGGTCAGCCCGAAGCCCGCCGTCGCGGCGGCCCGGCGGTGCGCGTGAGCTGTCTCCGCCGGGTCGGCGTAGGCCTGACCGTCCGGGTCGTTGTGCAGGTAGTGGAACTCGACGATGCCGCCGTAGCCGCCCTCGGCCAGCTCGGCGTAAAGCATGGCGGCGATGGCCTCGATCTGCGGCGGCGTCAGCCGGTCGAGGAAGCGGTACATGGCCTCGCGCCAGGCCCAGAAGTCCTCGACCCCGGCCCGCGCCCGCTCGGCCAGGCCCGCCATGGCGCGCTGGAAGGCGTGGCTGTGCAGGTTGGTGATGGCCGGGATGACCGCGCCCCTGAGGCGCTGCCCTGCCGGCTCGGCGCCGACGGCCAGGCCGGTGATCACCCCGTCCGCGACGGTGATCCGCACATCGCGCGCCCAGCCGTCAGGCAGCCGCGCCAGGTCGAGGTGAAGGTTGTCGGTCAAGTTGTCTAATCCTGTCTAGACAGGTGCAGACTATTCACGACGCGGCCCCGATGGCAAGACAGGGCGATGCAGCGGATCGACCTTCTCATCACCGACTGCCGCGCCGCGACCATGACGGCCGGCGGCGCGGCCTATGGCGCGATCGAGGACGCGGCGATCGCCGTGAAGGACGGCAGGATCCTGTGGATCGGCCCGCGGGGTGATCTGCCGGAGGTCCAGACGGCCGGCATGGCGAGGCTGGACGGCCGCTGGGTCACGCCGGGCCTGATCGACTGCCACACGCACCTGGTGTTCGGCGGCGACCGCATCGGCGAGTACGAGGCGCGGCTGAACGGCGCGACCTACGAGGAGATCGCCCTGGCCGGCGGCGGTATCCGCTCGTCCGTGGCGGCCACGCGCGCGGCGACCGAGGCCGGGCTGATCAAGGCCGCCCGCAGGCGGCTGGCGGCCTTCGTCGCCGAGGGCGTCACGACCCTTGAGATCAAGTCCGGCTACGGCCTGGACCTCGAGACCGAGCTGAAGATGCTGCGCGCGGCCCGCTATCTCGACGGCGACGCGCGGGTGGTGACCAGCTTCCTCGGCCTGCACGCCGTGCCGAAAGACCAGGACCATGATCATCGACGAGGCCCTGCCGGCCGCCCGTTCGGCCGGGCTGGTCGACATCGTCGACGCCTATCTGGAGGGCATCGCCTTCACCCCGGCCGAGGTTTCGCGCCTGTTCGACAAGGCGGCGGCCCTGGGCCTGCCCGTGCGGCTGCACGCCGACCAGCTGTCGGACGGTGGCGGCGCGGCGCTGGCGGCATCCCATGGCGCCCTTTCGGCGGACCATCTGGAGTTCACTTCGCAGGCCGGGATCGACGCCATGGCCAGGGCCGGAACGGTCGCGGTGCTGCTGCCGGGCGCCTTCGTGGCCCTGGCCGAGACGCAC
>DAORNX010000472.1:0-2239 GCA_035441225.1 Caulobacter sp. | reverse complement strand
CGCGGGCGATCAGGCCGATGTAGAGGAAGTTGACCGGCGTCTTGTCGATGAACAGGGGCGCCGACCGGCCGCGGCCGGCGACGCTGTCGAGGTAGGCCCTCCCGAGCGCGGCCGGATCGAGGCGCGCCGAGCGCCGGATCAGGTCGCCCTTGGCCGCGGAGGGTCCGGCGACGCGCATCAGGGCGTACGCGAAGTCATTGATCTCGCCCAGGCTCTCCACGTCGCTGTGCGAGCTGATGATGCGGTCCACCAGGGTCGTGCCGCTGCGCGGCAGGCCGAGCACGAAGACGGGCCCCGGCTCGTCACAGCCCGGTACGGGAGATGAGAACAGGGCCGCGTCGAACACGCGCGCGATCTCGGCCATGGCGGCGACATCGGCCTCGACCTGATAGCTCAGCAGGCTGCGGCGGCGGTCGGCCCCCCGCCTGAGCCAGGCGAAGCTCAACTCATGCTCGCCGAGATCCTCGAGCTCCTTGGCCAGGGCGTAGCTCAGCGCGACCTCGCCCGGGCCGGTCAGGCGCTGGCGGGTGGCCTGGAGCAGCGCCGCGGTGTGGTTCGACTGCTGAGTCTGGCGCCGCAGCGTCGAGCGGTTCTGCCAGGCGTCGTGGTCGTCGGGATCGAGCAGGATGACCTGGTCCAGCAGGGCCTCGGCCTCGGCCGTCTGGCCCAGGGCGATCAGGGCCGTGGCCAGGTTGTAGAGCAACCGCGGATCGTTCGGGGTCAACGCCGCCGCCCGCCGGTAGCAGCGCGCCGCGTCCGCCGACCGGCCGCAGTGCGTGAAGTGCTCGCCCAGGTGCTGCAGCAGACGGGCGTCGTCGTGGGCGCGGGTCTCAAGAGAGGCCAGCCTGGCGAGGGCGTCGCCCAGGCGACCGTCACGGATGAGCGGAGCGACGCCGCCCAGCTCACCCATAACGTCGTCCCTGGTCGCCAGGCTGGCCATCCCGAGTCTAGAAGCTGAAGTCGATCGACAGGCCGAGGGTGCGCGGGAGCGAGATGAACTCCTTGGACCCGTTGCCGTAGTAGCCGACGGCCGGCCGCGTGCCCATGTAGGCCTCGGTGAACTCACCCGTCACGCCTTCCTCGTTGAAGATGTTCTTGACGAAGAAGGTGGCGGCCCAGGGGCCCCTGGACAGGGTGGCCGAGCCGTTCCAGATGGTGAAGCCGGCCAGCTCGGTATTGTACTTGGGGCCGCCGATCGCGTTGCGGGTCTCGGACTGGTAGTAGCCGTTGCCCCGCGCCACCAGCGTCACGTCCCCGGCGAGCGACCAGGTGTAGTCCGCCGCCAGGGTGATGGCGTGCTCCGGCGTGCCGGGCAGGTGGGAGCCGTCCGTTCCGAGCACGGCCCCGAGCGGGCTGACCACGTCATCGACCAGCCGGGCGTTGGTGTAGGTGTAGCCCAGCGAATAGTGCAGCGCGTCGGTCGGCCGGCCGTCGATCGAGGTCTCCAGGCCGTAGGTCCGCGCCTTGCCGCCGTTCTGCACGACGTAGAAGCCCCAGTTCGGCGTGGCCGTGTTCAGCTGGATGTCGTCCCAGTCGACATAGAAGACCGCCGCGTCATAGACGAACGACCCCATGCGCCCCTTCACGCCGGCTTCGTAGTTGACCACCGAGTCGGACTTGTAGATCTGCCAGCGGGGGTCCTCGGCGAAGTTGCCGGTCAGCGGCACGGCGTTCGAGCCGCCGCGGCGATAGCCCTGGGACACGGTGGCGTAGAACAGGCCGTTCTCGGCAAACGTCCAGGACAGGTTGCCCTTGAACAGCGCCTTGCTCTCCGAGGAGGTGAAGCGCGCGGTCACCGGCTGGCTCAGCGACGTGTACAGCGGCACGTCGATGAAGGTCGTGTTGACCGCCTCGTTGTCGAACCAGCGGACGCCGCCGGTCAGGGCCAGGCTGTCGCTGGCATGCCAGGTCAGCTCGCCATAGACCGCCTTCTCGGTGAAGTCCTCGTGGCGGCGGTAGGCGAAGTCCTGGTCGCCGGAGACCGCCGACGGGAAGCCGCTCCACAGGTCCCACCAGCGCTTGAAGCCGCGCAGATAGCTTTCCTGCGTCGCGACCAGGGTGTCGTCATTGAAGTAGAGCCCGACCACATAGTCGAAGTCCCCGCCGGCCTTGGAGACCAGCCGGACCTCCTCGATGGTCGCCTCGTCGGAATAGCCGCGCACGGCGGAGGCCATCGGCCGGGGATAGTTGTAGTAGAAGCTCAGGAAGCCGGCCTGGGCGTAGAAGCCGGTGTTCTCGC
>DAORNX010000471.1:1886-2251 GCA_035441225.1 Caulobacter sp. | reverse complement strand
GCTGGTCCTGGCCCCCGCCCTGGCCCTGGCGCAGTCGCTGACCGTGACGACGGCCGACGGCAAGGTCACCACCTTCACCCCCGAGGCCCTGGCGGCCCTGCCCCGGGCCGAGGCCCGGCTGGGCGGCAAGTCTGTCTATGAGGGCGTCAGCCTGTCGGCCGTGCTGCGCGAGGCGGGGGTCCCGCAGGGGCCGCGTCTGCACGGCAAGCCGATGCAGGCCCTTGTCGTGGTGACCGGTCAGGACGGCTATCGCGCGGTCCTGTCGATCGCCGAGACTGACCCCAGTTTCCGCGCCGCGCCAATCATCCTCGCCGACCGGCTCAAGTCCGGCCCGCTGGCGGCCGACGAAGGCCCGCTGCGGCTGG
>DAORNX010000471.1:0-1876 GCA_035441225.1 Caulobacter sp. | reverse complement strand
ACGCCGACGCGCGGCCCGATCGCGGGGTGAGACAGGTGGTGTCTGTGACGGTGGCGGCGGCGCCCTGAGGCGCGCAAGGCGTCAGACCAGGCTGTGCACGGTCGGCACGGCGATCAGCATCCAGATCGCGCCGAGCGCGCTGGCCGCCGAAATCGCGAGAACAACAAGGTTCTTCATCATCATCCCTCTCATGCGGGAGATGGTGTCGCCGGGGCCCGATCCCAAGCCCAGTTAAGCTTGTGTCACGTGAATTAAATCTGCGTCATCCGGCGGCGGGGCAGGGCTTCCCACTCCCGCCGCAGCATCGCGAACAGGTGGGACGAATGGTACTCGCCCTCCCGGTGGCGATAGACCTCACGAACGGTGCCCTCGTGGACGAACCCTTCGCGTCGGTAGATGTGGGTGGCTCGCGGATTGAGCACCGCCACGTCGAGCTCGAAGCGGTTGGCGGCGTGCTGCTCGAACACCAGGTCGACCAGGGCGGGCATCATCCGCCGGCCGAGGCCGGTATCGGTCTGGACGGCGCCCAGACGCTTGAGCAGGACCACGCCGTGGGGTTCGGCCAGCTTCGACAGGATGGCGAAGGCCAGCACCTGTCCGTCCTCCCGCCACACCAGATAGCGGTCGTTGTCTGAAGCCATGCGGGCGGCGTGCTCCTCGGCAGGGAAGCTGCCGATGAACAGGGCGTAGGCCGGGTTCCGCTCGATCGCCACGATCGCGGGAATGTCCTCCGGCGTCGCGTCGACGAGGGCCATGTCAGAGCCTTCTCGCGACTTTCTTGATCACGCCGGAGAAGCTCATCATCGGGTTGCCGCCGGTCGAGATCAGGCCGCGGATGAAGATCATCGACTTGCCGGCCCTGATCACCTCGCCGGTCGCCTCGACCAGGTCGCCCTCGTGCGCGGGCCCGACGAACTCGCCGTTGAGGCTGACGGTCACCGCATGGGTGTCCTTCAGCTGGTCGTTGGCGAGACTGAACAGGGCGAAGTCGGCGAACGTCAGCATGCAGCCGCCGTGCATGAAGCCGCCGCCGTTCATGTGCCGCCGCTCGGCCCGGAACGCGCAGCGTGTGGTCCCGTCCGCCTCGACGCGGAAATAGTACGGACCCGACTGGCTCTCGAACGGATCGCCGTCCCAGGTGCGCCATCCGGCCCAGGGGCCTTCCGAAATCAGTCGCGGTCCGCTGGAGACCTCGTTGCCGCCGTCCATGTGCTTGTCTTCCTTTCGCGCGCCGTTCATAGCGGCGTCTTGGCCCGTTGCGAACAGGGCGTGACACGGGTTTGGCCATGACCTCGCCGATTGAAGACGCCATTCTCGACCTGCTCAGGGCCCTGCCGCCGGGCAAGAGCATCGATCCGTCCGAGGTCGCCAAGCTTATCCAGCCCGAGCGCTGGCAGCGGGTGCTGGGCCAGGTGCGGTCGACGGCCGTGGGCATGGCGCGGGCGGGCACGGTGGTCATCACCCGACATGGCAAGCCGGCCGACCCGGACAGCTTCCGCGGCGTCTACCGGTTGCGACTGCCGCAGGATCCGTCGCCGGAGTAGGGCGCCCTTTCTTCGCCACAGCCCTTCGCCCACACTGGCGGCATGAACCGTCGCCTGTTCCTGATCGCCGCGAGCGCCGCTGCGACCGGCTGCGCGCCGATGGTGCAGATGGCCGGCGCGCCCGACGCGAGCTTCACGGGGGCCCGGCTCGAGGACGACACCTTCGTCAGTTTCGACGGGGCCCGCATGGGTCTCAGGCGCTGGCTGCCGGAGGGCGAGCCCGCCGTGGTGGTCGCGGCCCTGCACGGGATGAACGACTATTCCAACGCCTTTCACTTCGCCGCCCCGGTCTGGGCCGGACGGGGCATCGCCACCTACGCCTACGACCAGCG
>DAORNX010000470.1:0-2265 GCA_035441225.1 Caulobacter sp. | reverse complement strand
GCCCGGCGCAGCAGACGGCCAACGAGATCAAGGCGGCCGGCGGCGAGGCGGTGGCCAACTCCGAGAGCGTCACGTCGATGGCCGCGGTCCAGGGCATGATCCAGCAGGCCATGGACACCTTCGGCGGCCTGCACGCGATCATCAATCCGGCCGGCATCCTGCGCGACGGCATGTTCCACAAGATGACCGACGAGGACTGGGACAAGGTCATCGAGGTGCATCTGCGCGGCGCCTACAATGTCTCGCGCGCCTCGGTGGAGCACTTCCGCAACCAGCAGGAAGGCTCCTACGTCCACTTCACCTCGACCAGCGGCCTGATCGGCAACATCGGCCAGGCCAACTACGCCGCGGCCAAGCTCGGCGTGATGGGGCTGTCGCGCATCCTCGCCATGGAGGGGGCGATCAAGAACGTCCGCTCCAACATCATCGCCCCGTTCGCCTGGACCCGCATGATCGCCACCATCCCGGTCAAGGACGAGGCGTCGGCCCAGCGCGTCGAGCGGATGAAGAACGCCATGCGCGCCGACCAGGTGGCCCAGCTGGCCGTCGCCCTCGCCTCCCCCGAGGCGAAGGACGTCAGCGGCCAGATCTTCGCCGTGCGCGGCAACGAGGTGATCCTGTTCGACCAGCCCCGGCCGATCCGCAACATGGCCGACACCACCGGCTGGACCCCGCGCAAGCTGCTCGACGTGGCCCTGCCGGCGATGAAGAACAGCTTCTTCGACACCGGCGCCTCGGCCTCGGTGTTCCCCTACGACCCGATCTAGCCCCGAAGTCCGAGTGTCCCCGCGCAGGCGGGGACCCAAGCCAAGACCAGCCCCAAGCAACCATCGTCGCCTGGACCCCCGCGTTCGCGGGGACAATCGGAGAGACAGCATGCGCCGCGTCGCCATCGTCAGCCCCATCCGCACCGCGGTCGGCAAGTTCCAGGGCGGTCTCGCCAGCATGACCGCCGGCGATCTCGGCGCGGTCATCCTGCGGGCGCTGGTCGAGCGGACGAAGCTTGATCCCGAACGGGTCGACGATGTGATCTTCGCCCAGGGCTACGGCAACGGCGAGGCGCCGTGCATCGCCCGCTGGTCGCTGCTGGCGGCCGACTTCCCGATCAGCGTGCCGGGCTACCAGCTCGATCGGCGCTGCGGCTCGGGCCTGCAGGCGATCATCGACGCGGCGATGATGATCCAGACGGGCGCGGCCGACGTGGTCATCGCCGGCGGCGTCGAGAGCATGAGCAACACCGAGTACTACAGCCTCGACATGCGCAGCGGCGCCCGGGCCGGCTCGGTGACGATGCACGACCGCCTCAGCCGCGGCCGGGTGATGAGCCAGCCGATCAGCCGTTTCGGCGTGATCAGCGGCATGATCGAGACGGCCGACAACCTGGCCCGCGACTACAACATCACCCGCGAGCAGTCGGACGAATACGCGGTCATGAGCCACCAGCGGGCCACGAAGGCCTGGGCCGAGGGCAAGTTCGACGACGAACTGGTCAAGGTCGCCGTGCCGCAGAAGAAGGGCGACCCGGTCATCTTCGAGAAGGACGAGGGCTTCCGGCCGGACGCGACGATGGAGTCGCTGGGCAAGCTGCGCGCGATCGAGAAGGACGGCGTGGTCACCGCCGGCAACGCCAGCCAGCAGAATGACGCCGCCGCCGCCTGCCTGGTGGTGGCCGAGGACAGGCTCGACGAGCTCGGTCTCGAGCCGATGGGCTGGTTCCACAGCTGGGCCGCCGCCGGCTGCGATCCGTCGCGCATGGGCATCGGCCCGGTGCCCGCCGTCGAGCGGCTGTTCCGGCGCAACGGCCTCGGCTGGAAGGACATCGACCTGGTGGAGCTGAACGAGGCTTTCGCGCCGCAGGTGCTGGCGGTGCTCAAGGGCTGGGGCTGGGACGACCGCGACCGGCTGAACGTCAACGGCAGCGGCATCTCGCTTGGCCACCCGATCGGCGCGACGGGCGGCCGGATCCTGGCCAACCTGCTGCGCGAACTGCATCGCCGCGACGGGCGCTATGGCCTGGAGACGATGTGCATTGGCGGCGGCCAGGGCATCGCGGCGGTGTTCGAACGCGCCTGAGTCCGCGTCAGCCGCCGGGAACGCCGTTACGGGTCAGGCTGGCGCGGATGGCGGACTCGATGTCCTCCTTGCCGCGCCCGGCCAGCCGGTCCCAGTCCCTGCGGGACATGCACTTCTTGGGCAGCTGGATGCGCGTACCGCTGACATCCACGCGCTTGCAGACGATCTTGTCCTCGGGATTCTCGGCCGGCG
>DAORNX010000469.1:0-2271 GCA_035441225.1 Caulobacter sp. | reverse complement strand
GGTCTCCCCGTGCGCGCGCGCCGACAGCACGAAGGCGTCGTCTTCCCATTCCATTATTTCGGCTTCGCCTCGAACGCCTTGATCGTGGTGGTCATGTCCTTCGCCAGATCGTTGGGGATCGGAAAGGTCAGCGCATACTGGCTGACCTTCCAGCCATCGGCCGTCAGGACAAGGGCGCCCGTCCCCCGGCTCGTGCCGTAGCTGGCGCTGTCGAGCAGTTCGTCGAACCAGGCCACGCAGCGGCAGTCGATCGGCGCGACGGTGATGTGCCGCTCGCGCGGGACATAGGTCCAGCCCTGGCCCTTGGAGAAATAGGGCATGGCGTAGGCCTTGAACTCGGCCAGGCTCCAACGTTCGCCGGCGTCGGTGCCGAGGTAGGTGGCGTCGGGCGTGTAGAGGGCGAAGTAGGCCGCCCCGTCCGCCTTGGCCGCCGCCGCATGCAGGGCGTCCAGGGTCGCGGCGATGTCCTGTTCGGGGGTGGCGGCATGGGCGGGTGACACCGTGACGGCCATCAGGAACGCCAGCGTCAGGACAAACTTGCGCATATTACCTCCGCTCATCCCGGCGAAGGCCGGGACCCAGGTGTTTTTGAATCAGCCGCTCACCTGTCCGGCAAGACCGAGCTTTACCTGAACCGGGAGCGGATGCTCTGAAAAAGCCTGGGTCCCGGCCTTCGCCGGGATGAACGGAATTTGGGGGGCCGCCGTTCAGTCCGGATCAGACGTCGAACTCCAGGCCCATGCCCTGGTAGATGTCCCGCTCGTCGGCCCAGTTCTCGCGGACCTTCACGTGCAGGAACAGGTGGACCTTGCGGTCGAGCAGGTCGCTGAGCTCCTCGCGCGAGGCGGAGCCGATCCACTTCAGGGTCTGGCCGTTCTCGCCAATGATGATCGCCCGCTGGCCCTCGCGCTCGACGAAGATGGTCTGTTCGATGCGCACGGAGCCGTCGCGGCGCTCCTCGAAGGCGGTGGTCTCGACGGTCGCCGCGTAGGGCAGTTCCTCGTGGACGCGCAGGTAGAGCTTCTCGCGGGTGATCTCGGCGGCCAGCAGCCGCACCGGCAGGTCGGCGGTCTGGTCCTCCGGATAGAGCCAGGGGCCCTCCGGCATCAGGGCCGCCAGGCGATCGCGCAGGTCCTCGACCCCGGCGCCGGTGGCCGCCGAGATCATGAACACCTCCGAATAGACGCCCGTGTCGAACAGCGCCTGGGCCACGGCCAACATGCGGTCGCGCTTGACCCCGTCGATCTTGTTCAGGGCCAGGATGGCCTGTCGTCCGGCGCCCTTGAGGCCCTCGATGATGGTCGCGACGTCCTGCACCGCCTTCTTGTCGGCGCCGGACGCCTTGCCCTCGCCCGCGGCCAGCTGGGCCTGGACGTCAACCAGATGGACGATGGCGTCGGCGTCCTCGGCCCCGGACCAGGCGGAGCGGACCATGGCCCGGTCGAGCCTGCGGCGGGGGGTGAAGATGCCGGGTGTGTCGACCAGCACGATCTGTGATTGGCCGGCCATGGCCACGCCGCGCACCGGAAAACGCGTGGTCTGGACCTTGCGGGTGACGATGGAGACCTTGGCTCCGACGAGGCGGTTGGTCAGGGTCGACTTGCCGGCGTTCGGGGCGCCGATGATCGCGGCGAAACCCGCGCGGGTGGGGGATGAAGAGCTCATTGCGGCGGCCTGTAGCACAGGCGGTCGCTGGGGGACATGTATCCCGGGGACTGCAACGCAAGGGGACAAGCACCGTCCCGGCACGCGCCCCCTTCTCTACGCCTCCCGCCGGACAAGCATGGCCAGGGCGGCGGCCTTTTCGGCCTCCTGGCGGGACCTGCCCTCCCCGCGCTCGGCGTCGAAGCCGTCGATCGTCACCGCGACGGTGAAGGTCGGCGCGTGGTCGGGGCCGGTGCGCCGCACGACGCTGTAGCCGGGCAACGGCAGGCCACGGGCCTGGGCCCACTCCTGCAACTGGGTCTTGGGGTCGCGATCCCGACCGGCGGCGGGATTGTCGAACTCTTCCTGCCAGGCGTCGTTGAAGAAGGTCCGCGCGACCTCGAGGCCGCCGTCGAGGTAGAGGGCCGCCATCAGCGCCTCGCAGGCGTCGCCGAGCACCCCGTCCGACTCGCGGGCGCCGATCTTTGTCGCCGAGCCCGAGAGCCGCAGGGCCGGCGGCAGGGTCACACCCTGGAGGTATCGGGCGTTTTCACCCTCGGCCCGCATGGCAGCCACCTGCGCCGCGTCGCGCGCGTCGAAGAAGAGCAGCCGCTGCGACAGCGATAC
>DAORNX010000468.1:0-2274 GCA_035441225.1 Caulobacter sp. | reverse complement strand
GCTTCATCCGGCCGGCCCGCCAGTCGGCCTTGGCCTGCTCGATGCGGTCTTTCGAGGAGGAGACGAAGTTCCATTCGATGAACCGCTCGCCGACCGGCTCGCCGCCGACCAGGATCACGCTGGCGGCTGTCAAAGCCTTGACCGGCACGGTCTGGCCGGGCGCGAAGAGAACCATCCGGCCCTCGTCGATGGTCTGGCCGTCGATCTCGACGCTGCCCCTGGCGACATAGGCCGCACGCTCCGGATACTCGGCCGGCAGGCCCGCCGTGACGCCCGGCTGCAGCTCCCAGTGCACATAGAATAGCGGCGAAAACACCGGCACGCTGGCCCTGGCGCCGAACGCCGAACCGGCCACCAGCCGCGCGGACATGCCCCCGCCCTCGTAGAACGGCAGGTCCGCGTCGCCGGCATGATGCGAGAAGGCCGGGGCGGTCTCCTCGGCCTCGGCCGGCAGGGCCAGCCAGGTCTGGATGCCGTCCATCCGGCCGCCGTGCTCGCGCAGGCCCTCGAACCGTTCTGAGTGGGTGATGCCGCTGCCGGCGGTCATCCAGTTGACCTCGCCCGGCCTGATCACGATGTCCGAGCCGACGCTGTCGCGGTGGGTCATCTCGCCGTCGAACAGGTAGCTGAGGGTCGACAGGCCGATATGCGGGTGCGGCCGCACATCGACGCTGCGCGGGAATCCCGGCTGGAAGTCGGCGGGGCCCATGCGGTCGAAGAAGATGAACGGCCCGACCATCCGTCGCGCCGCCTGCGGCAGCACCCGCCCCACCTCGAACCCGCCCAGGTCGCGGCGGTGCTGGTCAAGGATCAGGTCGATCATGGCGGGGCTCCATACGCAGGGCCGCCAAGGATGACCTCTCCCGCCGGGCAGCGGAAGGGCCTGCGTCGCTAGAAGGTCATCCCGGGGACGGAGGCCTGGAACACGCGAATCGGACCGGGATCCGGACGCGTCAGCTTTCCGTCCTGGCCCCGGGCCTCCCATCGCGCGCGACCGACGAAAACGACATAGCCGTCGTGTTTCGTCGCCAGGCTCACGTCCTCCATGCCGGGCAGGTTGGCGGCGATCAGATGAGCGCCTTCGACCTTGTCGCAGTCCGGGCTGATCCGCAGCAGCATGATCCTCTGCGGCGAGACGCCGTTCTGGGTGACGATCACGCCGAGTGGCAGTGGCGAGGCGCTGCGCAGGCCGAAGTCGACCTCCGGGACGGCGAGCAGACCGTCGGTTCCGGCCATTCCGGCGCGCAGGCCGCCGAGCGGCGTCGTGACGCCGGTCGCGAGATCGACGCGGTGCAGACCGGTCGAATAGTCGGCGACCAGCAAGGCCTTGCCCTCCGCGCAGAAGGCCATGCCCTGCGGCGACGCGTATTGCCCCGGCGCGACCACCTGTTCGAGCTGCACCTCCCCCGCCCTCAGCCGCCAGAGGCCGCCGCCGGCCGAGTCGGTGGCGTAGACCGTGCCGTCCGGGTCAGCCAGCACATCGCCAAACTGATGCGCGCCGCCATCGTCGGGCAGGAAGACGCGCGCAAGCACGCGGCCGTCGACGAGCGACACCTTCAGCAGGCCGGTCTTCGAGGCGCCCGTTCCTTCCGGCACGCCGTCGCCCCAGGCTTCGGCGGCCCAGAGCAGGCCGCGCTGGCGGTCGACGGCCATGCCGAAGATCGCGCCCGTGTCGGCGTCGCCCTTGAGGAACGGCGTCGTGGCGCCGCCATCGGCCAGGCGGACGATGGTGCGGCCGGAAACGGTGCTCAGCAACCAGCCCTTGCCGTCGTGGGCCAGACCTTCGCCGATGAACTCCGGGTGACCGATCACCGAAGCGATCTCGTCCGCATCGCCCGATGGCGACCCGTTCTTCTCGAACGTCGCCGCGACCTCCGCCCAGCCGGGGAGGTCCGACAGCCCCTTGAGCGCCGGGTCGCGGCTGATGTCGAGGCGCAGGCCCATGCTGGCGTAGGTCGCGACATTGGCCAGCGCCGCCTCGGACCTGCCCGCCGCCGCCTGGACGCGGGCCAGCCGGATGTAGGAGCCGGGAACGTCGGGATAGAGCGTCAGCGCTTCGCCCAGCGCGGTCTCGGCCCTGGCCAGATCGCCGGCCCTGGCGGCGGCTGGGCATGGATCGGTGCGGCCCTCGTCGCGCCCTACATTGCAGCGGGCTTTGGCGGGTTCATGGCGCTGGCCGGGTTGCTCGACCGGCTGGCGACGAAGGCGGGCGGGCCGAACATCCGGCTTGGCGCGGCGGCGGGCGCGCTCGGGGTCCTCGTGCTGTGGCCGCGC
>DAORNX010000467.1:0-2275 GCA_035441225.1 Caulobacter sp. | reverse complement strand
GAATGTCCACTGTTTCAAGGCGCCACAGGTCCTGCTCGCGCCAGGCCGTGCCGATCAGCGACACGCCGAGCGGGCCGGGGAAGGCCTCGGGGAACATGGTCAGGACAGTGGCGGTGAACGGCATGGGCGGGGTCTTACCGCCGGCGGGCCGTCTTCGCCATCGCTGGACTCAGGAAATGCCCGTCATGGCCACGTCCGTAACGACCCAGAAGCCGTCCCGCCCCTTGCGCAAATGAACAATGGCCGTGCCGCCGCAAAGCGGACCGCAGCCAAAGCCGTTCTCCAGAACAGCTTCGCGACCGCTCGGCGAAACGATCGGCATGGATATGACCTCGATGGTGACCCCCCAAGTCGACGGGCGCGGGGCTCCGGGCGGAACCAGCGTGGCCTGGTCGATGGCAACGCTTCCTATCTTCGCGCCGCGCCTTTCGACGTAGGCTCGAAGTGTCGGACATTCCGCAAATGGACTGGCGTCCGATGCATTGCGATAGGCGGCGGCTAGCGCCGTGGAGGGACGATCCTTCCGCCACCCAATCCTCGGCAGCCTCCGTTCGCCCGACCCGCCGAAGGGCTCATCGGAGAAGATCACGGGGTCGGGAGCTCTGGAGAGGACTTCGTTGACGTAGGCCTCCGCGACTTCGCATGCGATGCCATTGTCAGGTGCCGGGCTCGAAGCGCTCGTCGCGTCGGAAGCGGCGCAGGCCAGTATCGCGCCGGCTATCAGGGCGACGGCATTGTTGCGCATGTCAGACCTCTCTCCGCCGTGGATAGCAGCAGCCTTTCCTGTTTGGGGTCAACCTGCTTGCCCGCGGGGCCGGCCGGGTCTAAGCGCGGCCTATGCAAGAGAGCGAAAACCTCATCGAGACCCTGGCCCTTGAGCCGATCGAGCTGAACCTGTTCCGGGGGCGGTCGCCCAATGACGGCTTCCCGAGGATCTTCGGCGGGCTGGTCATCGCCCAGGCGCTGATGGCCGCCTACGAGACGGTCGAGGACCGGACCTGCCACAGCCTGCACGCCTATTTCATCCGGCCGGGGGACGTGCGGATCCCGGTGCTCTACCAGGTCGACCGCGCCCGCGACGGCGGCAGCTTCACCACCCGCCGGGTGGTGGCGATCCAGAACGGCGAGCAGATCTTCAACCTCGCGGCCTCGTTCCAGGTCGCCGAGGAAGGCTACGAATACCAGTCGCCCATGCCGGCGCATCCGACGCCCGAGTCCGTGGCCAGCGAGATGGAGCAGGCCCTGGCCGAGAACAAGGACATGCCGGCGGCGATGATCGAGCACATGAAACGCCGCCCGGTCGAGGTGCGCTGGCCCGACCCGCAGAACCAGTTCAAGCCGGTGCCCAAGCCGCCGCGCAAGCAGGTCTGGCTGCGCGCCAAGGCGCCGATCGGCGATTCGATCAAGCTGCAGCAGGCGGCGCTGGCCTACGCCTCGGACATGGCCTTCATGGAGACCGCCCTGCGGGTCCACGGCCTGACCTGGCGCACGAAGGGCATGCAGTCGGCCAGCCTGGACCACGCCATGTGGTTCCATCGCCCGACCAACTTCAACGACTGGCACCTGTTCGACCAGGACTGCCCGTCGACCTCGCAGGGGCGCGGCTTCATCCGCGGCGAGATGTACACCCAGGACGGCGTGCTGGCGGCCTCGGTGGCCCAGGAATGCCTGATGCGGGTGAAGGCGTAGGGCATAGGGAGTAGGTATTGGGGAGTAGGGAGTAGTTCGATCTGTTCGCGCTACCGAGAACGGCGCCAACCCTGCTGCTACTCGCTACTCCCTACTCCCTACTCCCTAAGCCCTACTCCCTATATCACCTGCCGCAGCGCCAGCGCCCGCCGATAGGCCAACAGCAGCGCGTCCTCGCCGTTGATGACGGCCGCGCGGCCACAGGTGCGCAGGTCGTAGGCCAGCGCCTGGGCCGGCAGCGCCGACCGGCTCGCGATCAGCACGAACAGGGGATTGTCCGGATACAGCGGGCCGTCGGGCGCCGGCGTCGCGCGACCGGTCCACAGGGTCAGGACGCCGCCGTCGGGGTTCCTGCGGATCCGCGCCATCGGGATCGGCCGCCGGGACAGGTGGCCGAGCAGCATCGCATCCGCCTCCCCGCCACCGTGGGCTCGCAGGTCGAGGATCAGGGCGCGCGTGTCGGCCAGATCGGCCAGGGCGTCCTCAAGCTCGGCGGCCGTCAGGCCTTCGGGATTCAGATAGCCGATGTCGCCGGGCAGTCGCCGCGCGGCGGTCGTCCCGTCCAGTGTCGCGGCGCCGTGACCGG
>DAORNX010000466.1:0-2284 GCA_035441225.1 Caulobacter sp. | reverse complement strand
TAGCGGGCCTGTTCGATGTGCGGCCGGGCGGCCGGCGGCGGCGGCGCAACGGCCGGGACCATGCGGGCGGCGCGTTCCTCGCGGGACGGCAGGCTGGCGTGGGCCGAGACGACGGCCACCGAACCCATCAGCACGGCGGCGAGTCCCGTGCCCAGCAACGGCGGAAAGCGACTCTCTCGGGAAAGCAAATCACGGAACACGGTTCGGCCTCGTGGACTGTTGCCGAGCTATACGCAGGGTGCGACGAGGTCTGACGCACCAGCTCCGACGGTCATGGATGTTTGAAGGCCGCGGATATGCTGGCCCAACCGGGCGAGATTATGACCGGGAGGCGGGCGGTTTATTCTGCGAAGGCCCGCAAGGCAACCCCGGGGGCGGGGATAGACTCTGTTCAGGCGGCCGTTGCTCTGCGCCAGCCGCCCGGGAGCGGGAAGACAACGGCGACCACGCGCTGGATGCGGAGCGGGGTCATGACGGATATTTCTCGCGCATCCAGGCGACCGATTCCGCGCACAGCGTCCGCAGTACGCCCATGTCGACCCCGTCGAGGCGGTTCAGGTACAGGCAGCCGCCGCCGGTCCTGTGCTTGCCGAGCCGGGCCAGCAGGTCGCCGGACTCCTTGAACCCCTTCATGATGTAGAGGACCAGGTTGGCCTTGCGCGGCGAGAAGGCGATGACCGGCCAGTCGCCGGTCGGCCCTCTGTAGCTGCCGAAGCCGACGATGCTCGGCCCCCACATGACGGGGTCAAGGCCCGTGACCTCGGCCATGAGGGCGGCGATGACTCCCGCGTCCTCGCGACGCCCCGGATGCTCAACGGCCGCGATGAAGTCCGCGACGGGCACGTCGGTTGGCCGGGTCTTGGGTTCCGTGGGCACAGCTACACGCCTTATGGTTGTATTTTGTCGGAAAACGCTCTAACGATTGCTCTTCCCGGCCAACGCGCCGCTATGCCGATCATCTCCGTCTTTTTCGGAATCGTCATCCGGATCAATTTCCAGGACCACAATCCGCCCCATCTCCACGCGGAGTATGGCGAAGGTGAAGCCATTTTCGACCTGCGGAGCGGAGAGGTCCTGGCTGGGAGGATTACCCGGTCCGCAACCCGTCGTGTCAGACAATGGATCCTGCTTCATCAGTCCGCATTGGCCGAAAATGGGGCCGGGCGTACAATATGCAGCCTACCCTCAAGATCCCGGGACTGGATGAGGAATGACCTTCAAGCTCGTAAAAGCTCGCCGGGTCAGGCCGCTGCCCGGATACAGGCTCGATCTGACGTTTTCAGACGGCTCAAGCGGCGTGATTGATATCAGCGACTTCGTGCTGTCAGGCGGCCAGGTCGTCCAACCGCTTGTCGACGAGACCTTCTTTGCCAGGGTGTTCCTTGAGATGGGCGTGCCGACCTGGCCCAACGGCTGCGACATTGATCCCACCAATGCGCGGATGAAGCTGGAAGCGGCCGGCCTGCTGAAGGCGCAAGGCGCGGCGGCCTGATCAGGGACATGCACTTCAGTGCGTGTCCCTCGCCGCTCAGAAGCTGATGGGGACACGCACTGAAGTGCATGTCCCCGAGCAGCGCGATGCTGGAGCCGACGAACGAAGGTCGCCATCGATCGCTTGGCGGAGCATGATTTCGGAGGCCTGTTGAACTCAAGGACAGCCCTTCGGGCTGCCGCGCCGCGGCGGGCGAAGCCCGTCCTTGACTTCAACAGGTCTCCGAAAGGACCATTCCATCAAGCGTTCGACGGGGCGGTGTGACCGCAGTGCGAAAACCCCTCGGCCCTAGAACATCCCGCCGCGCGGCACGGCCGTCAGCTGGTGCTCGTCTTCATAGGTGACGACGCCGGGGTCCGCGTGGTCAGTATCTCTACGTGAACGCCGCAAGCCTCCAGCGCCGCCTTCAGCTCATACATCCGGCGGACATGGTCGACCGCCTGCGGCTTGAACCAGGAGAGGGCTCGATGCTGGTCGCCCCGGCGGGTCCCGTGCTCAATTGGCTCGGGCACCGGCAGATGGTCACTGAACCAGGCATTCAGCTCGTTGATCTCCTCGAGCGCCCAAGCGGCCGACTGGTCGCTGTCGCGGGCGAGCTTGATGGCCTGGAACAGCCCAAGGCGGGTGCGCTGTCGGCCGACCGTATGGAAACAAACGAAGCGGATCAGAACCGGCCGCGCATCCTTCGGCTTCGCGGGGCCGTCGAACTTCAGACGCGGCGGCCTCGGCCCCATCAGAGGTTCTTCACGATCCCCTCGACCATCTTCTTGGCGTCGGCGAACAGCATCATGG
>DAORNX010000465.1:0-2288 GCA_035441225.1 Caulobacter sp. | reverse complement strand
ACCCATCGGGCCGAAGTCGCCGGTCCGCTCAACCCGGTTGCCGCCGCCGCCGGCGATGGCCTTGAGGTCGGCGCCGGCGCAGAAGTTGCCGCCGGATCCGGCCAGCACGGCCACGCTGGCGTCATCGTCGGCGTCGAAGGCGACAAACGCCTCGTACAGCGCCCGGGCGGTCGGGCCGTCGACCGCGTTGCGCCGCTCGGGCCGGTCGATCGAGACGACGGTGATCGCGCCGTCGCGCGTCACGGAAACGCTCATGCCAGGAACCTCCTCCAGACGGATCGGATGGTCAGGATGAGCGGGCGCCGTGTGCGGAACACAAGTCCTTTTCGAAACGCCCTCAGGCCGCCGCCGACGCCGGGGGGTCCGGTTCGCTTTCGCCCAGCTGGCCTTCCCACCTGGCCACGACCGCGGCGGCGACCGAATTGCCCACCACGTTGGTCGCCGAGCGGCCCATGTCGAGGATCTGGTCGACCGCGAGGATCAGGGCGACGCCGGCCTCGGGCAGGTCGAAATAGGCCAGGGTGGCGGCGATCACCACCAGCGAGGCGCGCGGCACGCCGGCCATGCCCTTGGACGTGACCATCAGCAGCAGCAGCATGGTCACCTGCTGTCCGACGGTCATCTCGACGCCGTAGATCTGGGCGATGAACAGGGTTGCGAAGGTGCAATACATCATCGACCCGTCCAGATTGAACGAGTAGCCGAGCGGCAGCACGAACGAGGCCACGCGCCGGCTGACGCCGAACCGCTGCAGCTGTTCGAGGGTGCGCGGATAGGCGGCCTCCGAACTGGCGGTGGCGAAGGCCAGCAGGATCGGCTGGCGGACCATGCCCAGCAGCCGGAAGATGCGTGGCCCGACGATCAGCAGGCCGAACAGGGCCAGCATCGCCCACAGCACGCCGAGCGACAGGTAGAAGCCGCCGATGAACTTGGCGTAGATGGCCAGGATGTCGATGCCGTACTTGGCCACTGTGCTGGCCAGGGCCGCGAAGATGGCCAGGGGCGCCAGCCGCATCACATAGCCGGTCACCTTGAGCATGATGGCCGCCAGCTGTTCGACCAGCACCAGGATCTGCGGGGCCTTGTCGTCGAGACTGGCCACCGCCACGCCGACGAAGATCGAGAACACCACGATCTGCAGGATCTCGTTGCGGGCCATGGCGTCGAAGATCGAGCTGGGGAAGACGTGGGTGATGAACTCCTGCAGCGTCAGCTTGGAGGCGTCGACGGCGCTGGCCGAGGCCTCCGGCGCCGGCAGGGTCAGGCCCACGCCGGGCTGCAGCAGATGGACCATGCCAAGGCCCAGCAGCAGCGAGAAGATCGAGGCGGTGATGAACCAGAACATCGTCTTGGCCCCGACCCGCCCGACGCTGGCCGCGTCGCCCATGTGCGCGATGCCGGCGACCAGGGTGGAGAAGACCAGCGGGGCGATGATCATCTTGATCAGCCGCAGGAAGACGTCGGTGACCACCTTGAACCAGGTCACGGCCTCGGCCGTCTGGTCCGCGCTCAGATACTGGTTGCAGGCCCAGCCGACGGCGACGCCCGCCACCATGGCCAGGACGATGAGGGTGGTGAACAGGCGATTCATGCGGAGTCCCCAGAAACCGGAACGCCCTTTTTCACCGGGATCGTCGCCCGCGTCCATGCGCTTGCGCTATGTTGGGACGAGGCCGGGGAGACGCGCGCAATGAGCGACGATCTGAACAGGGTGGCCAGGTCCCTGACCGATCTCATGCTGCGGGCCGCGCCCGGGATGGCGGTGAAGGACGCCGGGACGCGCGGCGTGCACCTGCTGGCGCGCTGGGACAATCCCTTGAAGCCCGGTCAGCCGATGTGGTTCGGCGGCGTCCAGACGACGAAGACCTACGTCAGCGTTCACCTGATGCCCGTCTACAGCCACCCGGCCCTGGCGGCGAGCATCCCGCCGACGCTGCGCAAGCGCATGCAGGGCAAGAGCTGTTTCAACTTCAGGACCGAGGATCCGGCGCTGTTCGCCGAGCTCGAGACGCTGATCCGCGCGGCGGCGGCGGTCTATGCGCGCCCCTTCACCCTCGAGCGGCCGTCAGCCCCACGGGCCTGACCGCGCCGTGCGCGGGACCGCCGTCCCCGTGGCGCGCGGCCGGCCCGTCATGCCGAGCAGGGCCTCGATGCGATTGTCGGTGTTCGGGTGAGTGGAGAACAGGTTGTCGGCGCCCCGGCCCGTGAGCGGATTGATGATGAACATCTGGCCGGTCGCCGGATGGCGCTCGGCCGTCTCGTTGACCGCGCCATGGGCGAAGGCCTCC
>DAORNX010000464.1:0-2302 GCA_035441225.1 Caulobacter sp. | reverse complement strand
CTGGAGGCCGAACTGAAGCAGGGCGGCTTCGCCAACAACGGCCTCAAAAGCGTCGACCCGATCGTCGCCTCCAAGGCCTGGCAGAAGAAAAAGGCGGAGGCCGGCTGGGCCTGCCTGCACTGGCCCAAGGAATACGGCGGCCGCGGCGCCACGCCGATCGAGCGGGTGATCTGGGGCCAGGAAGAGGGCGTCTACGGCGCGCTCAGCGGCCTGTTCATCATCGGCCACGGCATGTGCGGTCCGACGGTCATGGCCTGGGCCGACGAGGCGACCAAGGAACGGCTATTGCCGCCGCTGGCCGCCGGTGAACACATCTGGTGCCAGCTGTTCAGCGAGCCGGCCGGCGGCTCCGACCTGGCCGGGCTGCGCACGGCCGCCGTGCCCGCCACGGACGGTACGGGCGACTGGATCATCAACGGCCAGAAGATCTGGACCAGCGGCGCCCAGCATAGCGACTACGGCATCGTCATCACCCGCACCGACCCGAACGTGCCCAAGCACAAGGGCCTGACGATGTTCTGGCTCGACATGAAGTCACCCGGGATCGAGGTGCGGCCGATCAAGCAGGCCAACGGCCAGTCTGGTTTCAACGAGGTCTACTTCACCGACGTGCGCATTCCCGACAGCCAGCGGCTGGGCGCGGTCGGTCAGGGCTGGAGCGTGTCGCTGACCACCCTGATGAACGAGCGCCTTTCGATCGGTTCGGGCATGCCGACGGGCTTCCCGGAGCTGTTCGACTTCTGCATGAACCTGCGCACCGAGGACGGCCTGGCGATCGACGACCGGTCGGTGCGCTCGCGCCTGGCCGACTACGCCGTCAAGGCCAGCGGCCTGAAGTACACGGGCATGCGCGCCATCTCGGCCCTCAGCAAGGGCGAGACCCCCGGGCCGGAGAACTCCATCGGCAAGCTGGTCGCCGGGGCGACCATGCAGGACCTGGCGATGTTCGCCCTCGACCTGCAAGGCCAGGCCGGGCTGCTGTCCGACCCATCCCAGGCGGCGGCCGGGGCCCGGTTCCAGCAGATGCTGCTGCGCTCGCCGGCTACCCGGGTCGAGGGCGGCACCGACGAGATCCTGCGCAACATCATCGCCGAGCGCGTGCTGGGTCTGCCTGGCGACATCCGCGTGGACAAGGACGTGCCGTTCAAGGACATTCCGACCTCCGGACGCGGATAGGAGCAGGCTACGCTTCTGGCGAAGGGCCCGATCTGGACCTTTGCGGCGCACCCATTGTCATCCCGGCCGCAGCGCAGCGAAGAGCCGGGACCCAGATTTGGCGTCACGCGGGATGGATGGCATCCAATCTGGGTCCCGGATCGCCCCTTCGGGCCGTCCGGGATGACAGTGGATGTTCGCCGGCTTCACCTCGCTCACGCGCCGGCCTGCGCGAGGGTCGTGACGATATCGGCCCCCGCCTTGAGGGTCAGGGTCACCGGGGTGCGCTCGGCGATGTCGGCCAGCCGGGCGCGCTGCGTGTCGTCGAGATCGCCGGTCAGGCGCAGCACCCGCTCGATCTTCGACCGGTCGCCGTCCTTGTACAGTTTGAGATCGACTTCCGCCGCCGCCAGCGGCCATCCCTTGCGGGTGGCGTACATGCGCAGGGTGATGGCGGTGCAGGCGCCGAGGCTGGCCAGCAGCACGTCATAGGGCGCCGGGCCGGCGTCCTGGCCACCGAGGGCCGGCGGCTCGTCGACCACCAGGCTGTGCCGCCCCGTGACCACCGTGGTCGCCCAGTCCGTGGTTCCGATGGTCGCGACGGCGCGGGCCATGGGCGGCCTCCCTAGAGCCTGAGCACCAGCCTGGCCATGATGTCCCGCTGGATCTGGTTGGAGCCACCATAGATCGAGGCCGCGCGGTTGTTGAGGTAGCGCGCCATGGCGACCAGGCTGTGCTCGGGACCGACCGGCGCCTGGTTCGAACCCGGTTCGCGCGCCCCGGGCTGGTCGACGGCCGCGTAGTGGTTGGCGATCTCGATCGCCAGTTCGTCCAGTCTCTGGGTGCATTCGGTCGACTGGGTCTTGAGCATCGATGAGGCGGGGCCGGGGTTCTTGCCGCCGGCCAGCGCCGACATCACGCGGTGCTCGGTGATCTCGATCGACTCGACGAGGATCTCGGCCTCGGCCAGACGCGCGCGGAAGTCCGGGTCGTCGATCAGCGGGGCGCCCTCGTCGGACACCTCGTTCGCCGCCATCGCCTTCAGCCGCGCGACAGAGCCGCGCAGGCCAGGGGCCGAACTGCCGCCGCGCTCGAACTCGAGCAGGTACTTGGCCACCGTCCAGCCGTCGTTCTCCTCGCCCAGCCG
>DAORNX010000463.1:0-2315 GCA_035441225.1 Caulobacter sp. | reverse complement strand
TTCGAGGCCGAGGAGCGCGCCGCCATCGCCGAGGTCACACCTTCGCCGACGCCCGCGGAGCTCCCCGCGCCGGCCGCCTGGCCCGCCAGCGAACGCCTGGCCGACTGGGGCCTGCAGCCGACGAATCCCGACTGGTCGACCGGCTTTGCCTGCTGGACGCCTGGCGAAGCCGGCGCCGCGGCGGCCCTCGACCAGTTTCTCGACGGTCGCCTCGATGGCTATGGCGCCAACCGCGACCGCCCGGGCGTGGACGGAACCTCGCGCCTGTCGCCCCATCTTCATTTCGGCGAGATCGGTCCCCGGCAGGTGTGGCGCGCGGCGCAGTCCGCCGTGGCGCTAAGCGGGGCGCGGGAGGGCGAGGCCGACAGGTTCCTCGCCGAGCTGGGCTGGCGCGAGTTCAACCATCACCTGCTGTTCCACTGGCCCGACCTGCCGCACGACAACTTCAAGCCGCAGTTCGACCATTTCGTATGGCGCGAGGACGAGCCCGCCTTCCGCGCCTGGTCGCGTGGCCGCACGGGTTATCCGGTGGTCGACGCCGGCATGCGCGAACTGTGGACCACCGGATTCATGCACAATCGCGTGCGAATGATCGTCGCCTCCTTCCTGGTCAAGGACCTGATGATCGACTGGCGGCGGGGCGAGGCCTGGTTCTGGGACACGCTGGTCGACGCTGACGTCGCCCAGAACGCGGCCAACTGGCAGTGGGTGGCCGGCTCGGGCGCCGACGCCTCGCCCTTTTTCCGCATTTTCAACCCGGTGACCCAGGGCCGCACCTTCGATCCTGAGGGCGTCTATGTGCGGCGATGGCTGCCCGAACTCGCCGGACTGCCGGACGCGGTGCTTCACGCGCCGTGGACCGCCTCGCCCCTTGATCTGAGACAGGCCGGCGTCGTCCTCGGTCGCACCTATCCCCATCCCATCGTCGACCACGCCCGGGCCCGCGAACGGGCCCTCACCGCCTGGGCCGCCGTCAGGAGCGCCGCATGAAGATCGCCGTCATCGGATCGGGCGTCGCCGGACTGGGGGCCGCCTGGGCGCTCGAGGGCGTGCATGACCTGGTTCTCTACGAGGCCGCCGATCGCCTGGGCGGCCACGCCAACACGGTCACCGTCGACTACGACGGCCTGGCAATGGCCGTGGACACGGGGTTCATCGTCTACAACGAGGACAATTACCCCAACCTGCGCGGCCTGTTCAGCGCGCTTGAGGTCGAGACTCGTCTGACCGACATGAGCTTCGCCTGCGCCGGCGGCGGGGTCGAATGGTCGTCGAACTTTCCGCGCGGCGTGTTCGCCCAGAAGCGCAACCT
This sequence comes from Caulobacter sp., assembly GCA_035441225.1. GTDB lineage: Bacteria > Pseudomonadota > Alphaproteobacteria > Caulobacterales > Caulobacteraceae > Caulobacter. Next base: position 1,003 of record DAORNX010000463.1, on the reverse strand, counting down.
CGTGCGGCCCGACTTTCTGGGCATGCTCGCCGATATTCGCCGGTTCTACGCGGTGGCCAGGGCCGACCTGCTGCGGGGCGACATCGATGACCTGACGCTGAGCGCCTGGCTCAGGCTGCGCCGGTTCGGCGGCGGCTTCCGCGACCGGTTCCTGCTGCCGATGGGCGCGGCCATCTGGTCGACGACCGAGGGCGGCATCGGCGACTTCCCGGCCGAGAGCTTCCTGCGCTTCCTGGCCAACCATGGCCTGCTGCAGTTCAAGCCACCGAAATGGCGCAGCGTGGCCGGCGGCAGCCGCACCTATGTCGACCGCATCGGCCAGGCCCTCGGCTCCAGCGTCAGGCTCCGCGCCGCGGTCGTCGAGGTCCGCCGCACGGGCGGCGAGGTGATCGTCCGCGACAGTCGGGGCGGCGAGGACCGCTTCGATCAGGTGATCCTCGCCTGCCATGCGCCGGACGCCCTGGCGATGCTGGCGGAGCCCGATGCAGAGGAGCGGGCCCTGCTGTCGGCCATCCGCTATGCTCCGAACCGCGCCTGGCTGCACCGCGACCCCGGTCTGATGCCGAGCCGTGAATCCGCCTGGGGAAGCTGGAACTATGTGGCCGACGCCGGCGGCCAGACCGCGCCCTATGTGACCTACTGGATGAACAACCTGCAGGGGCTCGACGCCGCCCGGCCCCTGTTCGTCAGCCTCAACGCCCCCCCGCCCGACCCGGCCCTGACGTTCGGCGCCTTCGACTATGAACACCCGCAGTTCGACAGCGCCGCCCTGGCGGCCCAGCGCCGGTTCGGCCGCATCCAGGGGCGTGGCGGGGTATGGTACGCCGGCGCCTGGCTGGGCTACGGCTTCCACGAGGACGGTGTGACCTCCGGCGTCAAGGCGGCGCTCGCCCTCGGCGGCCAGGTCCCCTGGACCTTCGTCGATCATCGGGTCGCGGCCCTGGCCGAGCCGCCGGCCCTGGCCTCGGCCGCATGACCGCCAGCCTTTATGTCGGGGAGACCG
>DAORNX010000462.1:0-2315 GCA_035441225.1 Caulobacter sp. | reverse complement strand
GAGGTGTTCGCCCTGCTTGCCCAGCGGGCGCGACTGGACGCCGAGCGGCGACACGCGCCGGCGTTCGGCGAACCGCCCGAGTTCGTCGCCCTGCCGCCGGAGGACCGCGACCTGGCCGCCGAGGCGATGGTGCTGCAGCGCCAGCAGTTCGACGCCCGGCGCCGCTCGATCGACGCCCAGCGCGGCGTGCTGCAGCAGCGTATCGGTCAGCTGAACCAGCAGGTTACAGGCTACCAGCGCCAGCTCGAGTCGAACCGCACGCAGCAGCGCCTGATCGGCGAGGAACTCGAGGGCATGCGCAAGCTGGCCGTTCAGGGCTATGCGCCGGTCAACCGGGTGCGCGCGCTCGAGCGCAACGAGGCGGCCCTGGCCGGCGAGGACGGGTCCTACCAGGCCCAGATCGCCCGTTCCGCGGAGGCGATCGGCGAGACGCGCATGCAGCTCCTGTCGCTGGACCGCCAGATGATCGAGGAAGTCACCGGCCAGCTACGCGACGTCGAGGTCCGCCTCGACGAACTGCAGCCCAAGCTGGCCGCCCTGCGCCAGCAGCTGGCCCGGGCGACCGTGCGCGCGCCCGAGGGCGGCAAGGTCGTCGGCCTCAAGGTGTTCACGGTCGGCGGCGTGGTCGGACCGGGCGACGTTCTGATGGAGATCGTCCCCCAGGACCGGGCGCTGGTGATCCAGGCGATGGTCGCCCCCAACGACGCCGACGACCTGAGGGTCGGGCAGGAGACCCAGATCCGCTTCACCTCGCTGCATGAGCGGGACCTGCCGATCCTCAAGGGGCGGCTGACCGAGCTGTCGGCGGACAGCTTTGTCGATGAAAAGTCCGGCCAGCGGTTCTTCCGCGCCGAGATCGCCGTGCCGCCGGCGGAGCTGGAGCGAATCCGCAAGGTCCGCGGGCCCGATACCGGCCTGCAGGCCGGCCTGCCGGTCGAAGTGCTGGTCCCCCTGCGCAAGCGCACGGCGCTGGACTACCTGCTCGAACCCCTGGTGCAGACCTTCTGGCGGTCGGGCCGCGAACACTAGGATCAGGCGGCCCCTGGGCAGGCCTTCAGGCAAGGCGCCGGTGGAAGGCGGTCAGCCGGCCCAGCGGCAGGCCCCAGTGCAGGATCTGCACGCTCTTGAGGGCGACCTCCGGCGAGACCTGGGTGAAGCGGGTGACGAACCGCGGCCGCGCGCCGCCGTCGGTCCGCAGCGCGCGACGGAACGAGAGGATGTAGTCCGGACCCTCGAAGCGGCCCTCGATGCCGGCGCCGGCCAGCGCCTCGGCGGCCACGTAGCGACCATCAAGGCCCCGGCTCATGGCCCAGCGCCATTCGTCGCGTTCGCCGTCCTCCCAGAGGAAGGTCTCGTCGAAGTGGATCGCGCGATAGGTCTCGTCGAGCCGGCCTTCGGTCTGGATGCGGCAACGGCGCAGCAGGCGGCCGGTGGGGCCCCGCGCGACGCCCCAGCCCTCCGTCTGGCCGAGGAAGAAGACCTCGGGCCGGAACGGCGCGCCCTGATGAGAAATCCCGTCGTCCACGGTCGCACCCCCGCCGGCTGCTGAACGGCGTTATGCGAGACCCTAACGCCCGCCATTCATCCCGGCCACGATGCGGAATGTCGCGGGGGATGAATGGTTGCCGTCACGGCTTGCGACCGACTGTCGCAGACGGCCCGGGACTGGTCCTAGCGCCGTTTGGCGGCGGACAGGGCCTTGGCTTCCTCGGGCGTCAGCTTGGTGATCTTCGACACCGGGCAGCGATAGGGGCCGGTCGGTCCCCGGACGATCAGGGTGACGTCCAGGCCGTCGCAGATGGCCGATCCGCCGCCGCGCGTCTCGACGCCGATCGACAGGGCCTCGTTGATGCCGTTACACGGCCCGAACATGTCGAGCTTGTAGACGTCGTTGGCGTTGACATCGAGATAGACGACGTTGTCGCGCGGCGAACCGCTGTCGCGCCAGCCATTGATCTGATGGCTGAAGAAGCAGGCGCGGGCCGTGGTCGGCTTGGCGGCCGGCTCTTCCGAGGCCATGGCGCACGCTCCCGCAGACAGGGCAAGCCCTGCGACAAGGCCGGCGATGGTAAGGGTCTTCATGACGGGTCTCCCGACAGGTGTTTCCCATTCCCCGCCTGTATATAGCTCGCCGGCACGATCAGGACGAGATGCGCCGCCGCCCGCGCGCCGTGAATCTTTCCGGGTCGACCAGGCTCGCCAGCGGGGCGGGCAGCGGGGAGGGCGCGTCGAGCGCCAGGGCGGCGACATGCTCGGCCAGCAGCGGCGCGGTGCAGAAGCCGCGCGACCCGAGGCCGGCGAGGATGAACAGGCCG
>DAORNX010000461.1:0-2322 GCA_035441225.1 Caulobacter sp. | reverse complement strand
GGCCTGCCCAAGGGCTCCAACGGGGTGGCCGTGGCCCCGTCGCGTTCGTCGGACGGCGCGACCCGGCTGCTGGTCAATTCGCACCAGCCCTACAGCGGGCCCGTGGCCTGGTACGAGGCGGTGGTCGAGAGCGGCGAAGGCTGGCATGTCGCGGGCGGCTTCTTTCCCGGCTCGCCGTTCATGCTGCACGGCCACAATGCGCATCTGGGCTGGGCCAACACGGTCAACAGCCCCGACCTCGTCGATATCTACCGGCTGACGATCAATCCGGCCGACGAGGATGAATACCGCCTCGACGGCAAATGGCGGAAATTCGAGAAGTCGACCGCCCGCCTGCGCGTCCGGCTGTGGGGACCGTTCAGCTGGACCGTCAACAAGGAGGTCCTGCGGTCGGTCCATGGCCCGGTCATGCGGACGAAGGGCGGGGTGTTCGCCATCCGCTACGCCGGGATGGATACGGTGCGCCAGCCGCTGCAGTACTGGCGGCTCGACAAGGCGGCCAGTATCGACGAATGGCGCGCCGCCATGGCCCTGCAGGCGCTGCCGAGCATCAACTACGTCTACGCCGACGAGAAGGGCAACATCGGCTACGTCTACAACGGCCTGTTCCCCAACCGCCGCGAGGGCGTCGACTGGTCAGGAGTTCTGCCCGGCGACCGCTCGGACCTGATCTGGAAGGGCTATCTGCCGTTCGACCGCGTCCCGCAGGTGTGGCGACCGAAGGGCGGGCTGGTGTTCAACGCCAATAACACGCCGTTCCAGGCCACGGCCGCCGGTGACGGCCTCGATCCCTGGGCCTTTTCGCCGACGATGGGCATCCAGACCAACATGACCAACCGGTCGCTGCGCGAGGTCGAGACCTTCGCCGCCGACGACCAGATCACGCTGGAGGAGTTCCGCGCCTACAAGTTCGACGTGACCTACAGCCACCGCTCGGACGTCGCGGCCTTTGTCGGTGAACTGCTCGGTCTCGACCCGAAGGGCGACGCCGACATCGCCGCCGCCCAGGCCATCCTTGCCCGGTGGGACTACACGACAAGGGTCACCAGCCGCGGCGCCGCCCTGGCCATCCTGCCGGCGCAGATCGTACTGACGGCCCGCGACAGCCACGACCCCAAGGCCCCTACCGCACGCCAGGCCCTGATCGACACGATCACGCTGCTCCGGAGGCATTTCGGGCGGCTCGATCCGGAATGGGGTCAGGTCAACCGCATCCGTCGCGGCAGTGTCGACCTGCCGATCGACGGCGGGCCGGACACGCTGCGCGCGGTTTACGGCAAGCCCGCAGACGACGGACGGCTGGCCGCCGTGGCCGGCGACACCTTCATCATGTTCGTCACCTGGGATCGCGACGGCGTCCTCTCGAGCCAGAGCATCCACCAGTTCGGCGCGGCGACCCTCGACGCCTCCGCGCCACACTACAGCGACCAGGTCCCGCTGTTCGCCGCCATGCGGTTCAAGCCGGTGCTGTTCACCGAGGCCCAGCTCGCCGGCAATGTGGTCGAGACCTATCGCCCGGGTCAGCGGGGAGCGGCTCCATGAAACTCTACTGGCACCCGGTTTCGCTGATGCCATGGCGCGTGCGGATCGCGCTCGCGGAGAAGGGCCTGGCCTATGAGGAGGTCATGATCGACCTGCCGGGTGGCGAGTCGCACAGTCCCGAATTCCTCGTCCTCAACCCGTTCGGGCAGGTTCCGGTGCTGGAAGACGACGGACGGGCCTTCGCCGAGTCCACCGCGATCCTCGAATACCTTGAGGAGAGCCACCCCCGACCGGCCCTGATGCCGGCCGCCGCCGCCGCGCGGGCGGAGGTTCGCCAGCTGATGTGCTGGAGCAACGGCCCCTGGATGATGTCGTGGAAACGCTGGGTGGGGCCCGCCTCCCTCGGCTTTCCGGACACCGAAGACGTGCGAACCCAGGGCCGCGCCGAGCTCGAACACCATCTCACCCTCCTGGTCGCCCGGCTCGAGCGGTCAGCCTGGCTGGCCGGCGATTATTCCCTCGCGGACATCTGCTACGCCCCCCTGGTGCTGATGGCCGGCCGCATGGGCCTGTCGGCCGAAGGACCGGGTCAGGCCGCGATCGACGGCTGGCTGGATCGACTCCGCGCGCGCCCGGCCGTCCAGGCCGCCATGGGTCCGATCCTCGGCTGACGCCGGGTCACGGTTGCGGCCGGCCGCGAGATCGTTAGCGTCGGCCTCGCTATGAGCCAGACGCGGTCCGGAAATCCCTATGCGACGGTGGCGACGCGGCTGGAGGCCGCGCGCGCCCTGCCCGGCTTCGTCTACGCCGACCCCGCCGTGCTCGCCGAAGAACGCGAGC
>DAORNX010000460.1:1608-2334 GCA_035441225.1 Caulobacter sp. | reverse complement strand
TCGTCGCAGAGTTGCGCCACCTCGGCCAGCCGCCGGATTTGCGCCATGAAGGGCTCATGAAGCATGGCCTCGGTCGTGCCGAACCCGCCGGGAATGCAGAGCAGGTCGCAGCTGTCGATATCCGCGAACCGCGTGAGCCGGGCGAAGGTCAGACCGTCGGCCTCCATCTCGCCGCCGTCGAGGCTGGCCACGGTGGTCACGGCGCCGGGCAGGCGGGACAGGAATTGGTGCGGTCCGGTGAAGTCGAGGTGGGTGACTCCGGGATAGAGGGCGAAGACAATGCGCAGGGATTCGGCGGTCATGAGGCGGGCTCCGGTTGACGCGACCATCCTGCCGGTCCTAGCGTCCGTCCGAAATGACAATATTACCTCGTTTTCCGCCATGCGCCGGATAGGCGTCCTCGCCTTCCGCGACTTCCAGCTGCTCGACGCGGCCGGGCCGATCGGCGCGTTCGAGATCGCCGGCCGCTATGTGCCGGGCGCCTACGACATCAGGGTTCTGTCGCGGGACGGCGGCCGGGTGGCCAGCTCGTCGGGCGTGACGCTGGACAGCCTGTCGTTCGCCGAGGCCGGCCCGCTCGACACCCTGCTGGTCTCCGGCGGCGAGGGCACGCGCGGCCCCTCCATCGACGCAGGCACGCTCGCCTGGGTTCGCCAGACCCACCGCACGGCCCGGCGCACCGCCAGCGTCTGCTCCGGCGCCTATGTGCTGGCCCAGGCCGGCCTG
>DAORNX010000460.1:0-1591 GCA_035441225.1 Caulobacter sp. | reverse complement strand
AAAACGCGCTACCACCCACTGGAACCGCAGCAAGGATTTCGCCCGCCGCTATCCGAAGGTGAAGCTGGAGCCGGACCGCATCTGGGTCCGCGACGGCGCGGTCTGGACCAGCGCGGGGATCACCGCCGGCATCGACCTGGCCCTGGCCCTGATCGCCGAGGACCTGGGCGAGGACATCGCCCGCAAGACGGCCCAGCAGCTGGTCGTCTACCACCGCCGCCCCGGCGGCCAGTCGCAGTTCTCGGCCCTGCTCGAGCTCGAGGCCGGCGGCCGGTTCGACAGCCTGATGGCCTGGGCGCGGGAAAGCCTGCGCCACCCGCTGACCGTGGCCGAACTGGCCGACCGCGCGGGCATGAGCGAGCGCAACTTCGCCCGCGCCTTCGCCGCCGCCACCGGCTTCACCCCGGCCAAGGCCATCGAACGCCTGCGGGTCGAGGCCGCCCGCACCCTGCTGGATTCCCAGCCGCTGCAGGTCGAGGACGTGGCCCTGGAAACCGGCTTCGGAGACGCAGAGCGCATGCGGAGAGCCTTCATCCGCGCCTTCGGGCAACCCCCGCAGGCGCTGCGGCGCGCGCGGGCGGCGTAGGGAGTAGGGAGTAGCTAGGGGCTAGCAAGGCGCCGCCAGCCGCCGCCACCCCCGCGTCTACTCCCTACTCCCTACTCCCTACTCCCTACTCCCCAGCCCCTCAGTACCCCGGCCCGCCTGGGAACATGTGCATGTACGGCTGCGCCTCCTGGATCACGCGCTGGAAGGACGGCCGCGTCTCCAAGCGGTCGTAGTAGGCCTGCAGCGCCGGGCGGTCGCCCCAGGGGTGGCAGCGCTGGGCGTAGAACAGCGACGGGCTGGCGCTGACGTCGGCCAGGGAATAGGTCTCGCCGGCCGCCCAGGTCCGGCCGTCGGACAGGGTCTCCTCCAGCCAAGCATAGGCCTTGTCGAGCAGGGCCCGCGCCTCGGCCACGCCGAACGGGTCCTTGGAGCCCTCGGGGCGGATGACCTCGAACACCAGCCGGCCCTGGGGCGTCATGACATAGTTGTCGAAGAACCGGTCCATGAACCGCGCCGTCAGCGCCGCGTCCGGATCGGCCGGGATCAGGCCCGCGCCCGGATAGTGGCGGTCGAGGTACTCGATGATGATGCTGGACTCCGCGACCGTCTGATCCCGCGCCTCGTCGCGCAGCAGCGGCATCTTGCCGACCGGCCAGCGCTGCATGAACTCGACCACCGGCCCGTCCCCGGCCCCGAACTGGATCAACTCGAAGCTGAACGGCGTCCCGGCCTCATAGAGCGGGATCAGCGCCTTCCAGCAGTAGGACGACAGCGGGTGGGCGAAGAGGCGGAGGGTCATGGGCGGGGGCTCGCGGCAACAGTTAAGCAATTACTTTAGTGTTGCGGGCGCGAACGGTCAACCGCATGTCCCTGCGGACAACGATGTCATGAAATCCGCTCATCCCGGCGAAGGCCGGGACCCAGGTTTTTTCAGAGCTTCGGCTCACCGTTCAGGCAGGCCATGTAGCCAATCCGAACCGTGAGCGGCGGCTTCAAAAACGCCTGGGTCCCGGCCTTCGCCGGGATGAGCGGTTGAGAGAGGGA
>DAORNX010000459.1:0-2346 GCA_035441225.1 Caulobacter sp. | reverse complement strand
GGTTCGGGCGGCCCCTCCGGCGCCGCCTGCTCCGCCAGCCCCGCCGCGCGCGGCCGGACCTTCCCAGATCATCGCCGTTCGCGGCTGAGGCCGCCGTCCACGTCAGCCCTTGATGGGCGGCGCCAGCCGGATGTGCAGTTCTTTCAGCTGCTTGTCGCTGACTTCTGAGGGCGCGCTCATCAACAGATCCTGCCCCTGCTGGTTCAGCGGGAAGGCGATCACCTCGCGGATCGCCGTCTGGCCGGCCAGCAGCATGACGATCCGGTCGATGCCGGGGGCCAGGCCGCCGTGCGGCGGCGCGCCGTAACGGAACGCATTGAGCATGCCCCCGAACTGCGCCTCCACGACATCGGCGCCATAGCCGGCGATCTCGAACGCCTTGAGCATGATCTCGGGCTTGTGGTTGCGGATCGCGCCCGAGCACAGCTCGTAGCCGTTGCAGACGATGTCGTACTGGTAGGCGAGGATCGACAGCGGGTCCTGGGTCTCCAGCGCCTGCATGCCGCCCTGCGGCATCGAGAAGGGGTTGTGGGAGAAGTCGACCTTCTTCTCCTCGTCGCTCCACTCGAACATCGGGAAGTCGACGATCCAGCAGAACTCGAAGCGATCCTCGTCGATCAGCTTCAGCTCCGTCCCCACGCGGGTGCGGGCCGAACCGGCGAACTTGTAGAACACCTTCGGGTCACCCGCGACGAAGAAGGCCGCGTCGCCCTGGCCGAGGCCGAGGCCGTCCATCAGAGCCTGGGTCGGCTCGGCGCCGAGGTTCTTGGCGATCGGACCGCCCCAGCCGCCCTGGTCCTCGCTCCAGAACACATAGCCGAGGCCCGGCTGGCCTTCGCCCTGGGCCCAGCTGTTCATCCGGTCGCAGAAGGCGCGCGAGCCGCCGCCCGGCGCCGGCACGGCCCAGACGGCGTTCTTCGCGTCGGCGTCGAGGATCCGGGCGAACAGGCCGAAGCCGCCGCCACGGAAGCTGTCCGAGACATCGCGCATCCTGATCGGGTTGCGGGTGTCGGGCTTGTCGGAGCCGTACCAGGCGATGGCGTCTGCGTAGGCGATGCGCGGGAACGGATAGGGCGTGACCGGCTTGCCGTTGGCGAACTCCTCGAACACCCCGTGCATGACCGGCTCGATGGCCGCGAACACGTCTTCCTGGGTGACGAAGCTCATCTCGACGTCGAGCTGGTAGAATTCCAGGCTGCGGTCGGCGCGCAGGTCCTCGTCACGGAAGCAGGGCGCGATCTGGAAGTAACGGTCGAAGCCGGAGACCATCAGCAGCTGCTTGAACTGCTGCGGCGCCTGCGGCAGCGCGTAGAACTTCGACGCATGCAGGCGCGAGGGCACGAGGAAGTCGCGCGCGCCCTCCGGCGAGGAGGCCGTCAGGATCGGCGTCTGGTACTCAAGGAAGCCCTGGCCGACCATGCGGTGACGGATCGAGTGGATGACCTTCGACCGCAGCACGATGTTCCGGTGCAGGGTCTCGCGCCGCAGGTCGAGGTAGCGGTGCTTCAGGCGCAGCTCCTCGGGATAGTCGGGCTCGCCGAACACCGGCAGGGGCAGCTCGGCCGCCTCCGACAGAATCTCGACGCCGGAGACGTGAATCTCGACCTCGCCCGTCGGCAGGTTGGGGTTGATGGTCTCGGCCGAGCGCGCGACGACCGAGCCGTCGACCCGGATGACGCTCTCGGTGCGGATTCGCTCGATCAGGTCGAAGCCCGGCGTGGTCGGCCCCACGACCAGCTGGGTCAGGCCGTAGTGGTCGCGCAGGTCGACGAAGACCAGGCCGCCGTGGTCGCGCTTGCGGTGGATCCAGCCGGACAGGCGCACCGCGGCGCCGGTGTCGGAAGCGCGGAGCTGGCCGCAGGTGTGGGTGCGATAGGCGTGCATTTTCAGGTCGTTTTCAGGCGCCGAAGCGCAAATTTCGGAGGCGCGGAAGGGCGCATGGGGGGTGCGGATTGTCAAGGTTCAGGGGCGGGAGTCCTGCTTTCCGTTTCGGCTTCCGGCGCCGTTGAGGAAGAGAGCCGACGCGACGACGGGCGCGTCTCCTCGACGGTCATGGCAACGCCTGGCGGAACAGGGCCGCGGAACAGTCGTCGGCCCCAATGAATTCAGCGGGATAGGGCGCCCCAGGCCCCTCCGGCGCGGTGAGACGGAGGGAGGGCGGCCCCGCGGAGCCGCAGGGAGTTGAGGGCGTCCGGAATCCGCCGGTCGACGCCGCAAGCCCTCATCGCCCGTCGCCGGGGGCCGGGGCCGCTCTCCTCTCCGCGAGAGGGTCGGGAGTCCCGGCGTTGTCCCGACTCTATCCGTCCCGTGAGTCTCGTCGCTGCGACCCATCCGTCCACAGGCGGG
>DAORNX010000458.1:337-2350 GCA_035441225.1 Caulobacter sp. | reverse complement strand
GGTGTCGCCGCAGTACGGCCTGGCCGGAGCCGATCTGTCGCGGCTGGCCTACGCCTGCGGCGTGCTGAGCCCCGACGCGGTCTACGCCGACGACGCGGCGGCCTTCGGGGGGGCGCTGGCGGCGGACTTCCTGCAGGGCCTGCCGGTGGTGGCCAGCACGAACGCGCGCGCCGGCGACATCATGTTCGCCGACCTGCTGAAATCCCCGCCGACGGACTTCGTCGCGCGACCGGACGACACGGCCAAGCTGCTGCTGACCTCCGGCTCGACCGGACGGCCCAAGGCGGTCATCGGCCTGCATCGCAACATTGCCTTCAACGCCGCCCAGATCGCCGCCTGTTTCGACGATCCCGACCCGCCCGTCGTGGTCAACGCCGCGCCCTGGAGCCACAGCCTGGGGGCCAACGCCATCCTGCACATGGTGCTGCACCGGGGCGGGACGCTGTACATCGACGCCGGCCAGCCGACGCCCGGGCGGTTCGCCGAGACCGTGCGCAACCTGCGCGAGGTCTCGCCGACCTACCACAACATGGTGCCGGCCGGCTGGGCGCTGTTCGCCAGCGAACTGGAGAAGGACGTTGACCTGGCGCGGACCTTCTTCAAACGGGTGCGGGTGCTGCAGTACGGCGGCGCCTCGATCGCCCAGAGCATCATCGACCGGGTCCAGGCCGTGGCCATCGCCACCATCGGCGAACGCGTGACCTTCGCCACGGGCTATGGTTCGACCGAGACCGGCCCGACGGCCTGCAACATCCACTGGCTGAACGGCCGGGGCGGGATGATCGGCCTGCCGGTGCCGGGCACGGCGGTGAAGCTGGTCCCGGCCGGCGAGAAGTTCGAGATCCGCGTGAAGGGGCCGCAGGTCTCGCCCGGCTATCTGGGCGAGCCCGGCCTGTCGGCGGAGGCCTTCGACGAAGAAGGCTTCTATCGCCTGGGCGACGCGGCGCGGGCCATCGATCCGGCCGATCCGGAAGCGGGCCTGATGTTCGACGGCCGGCTGGTGGAGAACTTCAAGCTGGCCAGCGGCACGTTCGTCGCGGCGGGCGCCCTGCGCGTGACCGCCGTCTCGGCCATCGGCGGCGCGGTCAGCGACGCGGTGGTCTGCGGCGAGGGGCAGGAGGGCGTCGGCCTGATGCTGTTCCTCGACCCGGGGTTCAACGCAAGGCATCCCGATCCGGCCGAAGTACGGGCGGTGATCCGCGCCGGCCTGGAAAGGATGAACGCGGCGGCGAAGGGCGGCGGCGGCCGGATCTGGCGGGCCCTGATCCTCGACGGCGCGCCCGACGCGGCCAGCGGCGAGCTGACCGACAAGGGCTACATCAACCAGGCCCTGGCGCGGGACCGCCGGCCGGCCGAACTGGCGCGGCTGTTCGCCGAGGCGCCGGATGACGGGGTGATGGTGTTCTAGGTAGGGGACATGTACCGCAGGTACGTGTCCCCGATCAGGCGCTGGTTTCGGGGACACGTACCGAAGGAGGTACATGTCCACTTTCGGCCAACGCCGCCACCACCCCCACACAGATCAGCAGCTGGCCGACATAGTAGGGGACCCAGACCGCCAGGCCGGTGAGGAAGGTGTCCGGCAGCGGGCCCATCTTGGCGAAGATCACCAGGTCGCTGACAAGGAACAGCAGCGCGCCGATCCCGACCGTGAAGCGCGGGAAGCGGCTGGTCCAGGCGGTGGCGGCCATCAGCGACAGGCCCAGCGTGTAGAAGGCCACCCCCGGCGCGGCGGCGCGGTCGGCCGGCAGCAGGAAGGCGATGAACACCGAGGCGGGGACCAGCAACAGGGCCAGCGCCGTCTGGCTGCGGGTCGGGGCGGGGCGGCGGTTGGTCAGGTAGAGGCCGATCGCCATGACGTGGCCGACCAGGAAGGCCACCGCGCCGACGATGAACTGGATGCCCAGCAGAACGTCGCCGAGGAACCCGAGCGTCATCACCGCCGTCAGCAGCCAGCCGTTCCGGTCGCGGGCCTTGAGGGCGGCGTACACGGCCAGCAGGCCGACGCCGGTT
>DAORNX010000458.1:0-275 GCA_035441225.1 Caulobacter sp. | reverse complement strand
CCCCGCCGATGATCGAACCGGTCAGCGCCCAGCGGGCGGCCCTGTCGCGCAGTGTCATGATGTCCCCCTGTCCCGCCTCTGAATGCCCGGTTTGCCGGGGCGAAAAAAGCCCCCGGCCCGGACTCGCGGGCGGTGGATTGGTCTGGATCAATCCGGACGCTGGCGCCGGACGCTAGCCTGACCGGGACAACGCCAGGGAGGGCGGCATGGACGAGTTGATCGCGGACCTGCGAGCCGCGCTGGCGCCGGGCGGCGTCCTGACCGGGGCCGAGGCC
>DAORNX010000457.1:0-2351 GCA_035441225.1 Caulobacter sp. | reverse complement strand
TGAGCGACAAGAACATCACCAAGGACGCCATGTACGACGCGGTGGCGCCGGACGACTTCGAGTCGATGCTCGAGCTCGACCGCTACAACAACCGCTCCACGGCGTTCGACAAGATCATCTCGGCGACCCACGATCACTTCTGGGATCCGCTGGACAAGGAGTACATCGACTTCGACGAGCCGTTCGACATGGTCAACCAGGCCATCGTGCCGGAAGACATGGTCGTGGCGCTGTCGACGGACTACGTCTCCAACCACCTGTCCGACCCGCTGGAGCGCATCCGCTTCATCAACGAGTCGACCCTGCGCAGCTTCTCCTCGATCCTGCATGGCGAACAGGGCGCGCTGAACCTGTCGGCCAGCCTCTGCCACGTGCTGAAGGACCAGGGCGCGCAGGAATACGCCGCCAACCAGACCCGCGAGGAAGCCCGCCACGTCACGGCCTTCGCCAAATACGTCAAGGCGCGCTGGGGCCGTCCGGTCGAGTGCGGCCCGACCCTGAAGGACCTGCTGGTCGAGATCATCGGCGCGCCGGAGGTCTACAAGAAGATCATCGGCATGCAGATGCTGGTCGAGGGTCTGGCGATGGGCGCCTTCGCCACCTTCTACAACAAGCTCAACGACCCGCTCGGCAAGAAGCTGATGCAGCTGGTCATGACCGACGAGGCCTTCCACCACAAGTTCGGGAAGATCTGGGCCGATCGCACGATCCCCAAGCTCAGCCCCGAGGAACATGCGGTGATCGAGGACTGGGCCGCCCACTGCTTCCAGGCGGTGCTGTTCAACCTGGTCGGCCCCAACCAGCAGCGCGACCTGTACGAGAGCTTCGGCCTCGACCCCGACAAGGTGGTCGCCGAGTTCGCCAAGATCATGACCGACGAGCAGCGTCGCGAGGGCATGAAGGAGCAGACCAACATCTTCCGCGTGCTGGTCAAGACGCTGCTCAACGCCGGGATCATCACGGACCGGACCAAGGCCTTCTACGGCATGTACGTCGACCTCGAGGAGCTCAAGACCGAGGGTGACCGCATGGTCGGCGATGACATCGCCGAGGACGGCATCCGCTATCTGCAGGCGATCAACTTCAAGGACCGCGAACACAAGCCGGTCAGCATCGCCGCCGAGTAGTCATCCCTCCCCGGACGGACCCGCGAACGCCCCGCCGCAACCCGGCGGGGCGTTCTGCGTTTCAGACCGCGGTTCGGCGGAGTCCCCTTTTCCGTCCGAGACGCTAGACTTGACCAGATGAAACGCACGTCCCTCCTCGCCGTCGCGGCGGGTCTGGCGATCGCCGGCGTCGCCTGGGCCGCCGCCCCGCAGCCGACCCGCCCCGTCTCGACCAGCTTCTATTCCGGGCGCTGGTACGAGATCGCCCGCATTCCCAACGCCGGGCAGCGCGACTGCCAGGCGCCCTACAGCCAGTTCGTCAGCACGGGCGGCGCGGCCTTCAAGGTCAGCCAGATCTGTCACCGGGGCTCGGCCAACGGGCCGGCGAAGGCCTTCTCGACCACGGGCCGGATCCTGCCCGGGACCAACGCCGCCAAGTTCGAGATGAGCTTCTTCGGCGGGATACGGAAGCAGGAATACTGGGTCCTCGACACCGCCGGCGACGGCGCCTGGGCGATCATGGCCACCCCTGGAGGCAACTACGTCTGGCTGATGGCGCGCGAGGCGGTCATGGACCCGTCGGCGAAGGCCGCGGTCGTCGCGCGCATCCGTTCCCTCGGCTATCGCCAGCGGCTGGAGTTTCCGGCCCAGCGGGCGGGTTGACACCGAACGAAAGCGGAACACCAATGCGGCCGTGGACGTCGCGCTCACCTTCATCACGGTCTCCCGGCCGGACACCACCGTCGCGGTGACACGCGGGGCGGCGCGGCTGCTGACCGAGATGACCTATGCGCCGCTGGCCGAGGTCGGACTGCCGAACGGTCGGCGGGCGGACCTGATGGCGCTGGGACCCAAGGGCGAGATCGTCATCGTCGAGGTCAAGTCGGGGCCGGAGGACTATCTGACCGACCGAAAATGGGCCGAGTACGCCCCCTACTGCGACGCCTTCTTCTTCGCCGTGTCGCCGGGATTCCCGCTCGACCTGATTCCGCCCGAGCCGGGACTGATTGTCGCCGACGGGTTCGGCGGGGCGATCGTGCGCGAGCCCGGCTGGACGCCGCTGGTCGCGGCGCGGCGCAAGGCGCTGACCCTGGCCTTCGCGCGGCTGGCGGCGTTCAGGGGGTGATCGGGGACATGCACCGACTTCAGTGCGTGTCCCCTGCCGCTCCCCAGCGGATGGGGACACGCACTGAAGTGCACGTCCCCGGCTGGCTAGCGCGGCGCGCGCTTGGCCAGAATCCGCTG
>DAORNX010000456.1:0-2353 GCA_035441225.1 Caulobacter sp. | reverse complement strand
TCCAGAACCGGGCTGTCCGGCGCCGGCGTCTGGCCGCTGGCGGTCGGGGCCAGGCCAAAGGCCAGTCCGCCGTCGTCGCCGAGGCCGACCAGCCGTTCGATCCAGCCGCCCTCGGCGTGGACGAACTGCCGCGCCGGCAGGCAGTCGAGCAACTCGTTTGCGATAAGGATTACCGGCAGTCCGCCGGGCAGGCTGCCGAGGGACCCCGTCCAGTTCGGCTCGGGCTTCACCCCGGCCAGCTTCTCCTTCTGCGCCGCCCGCAGCGGCCAGGAGGTTTCGATCAGCCATACCTCGGCGGCGGCGACGAAATCGGGCGCCAGTCGCACGGTGCGCAGCAGGTCGCTCATCAGGGTGCCGTCGCCGGGACCCATCTCGACCAGCCGGAAGGCCGCCGGCCTGCCCATGCGGGTCCAGGCCTCGACCGCCCAGACGCCCAGCAGCTCGCCGAACATCTGGCTGATCAGCGGCGCGGTGATGAAGTCGCCGGCCTCGCCCAGCGAGGGGCGGGTGGCGTAGTAGCCGTCCTGCGGATCGTGCAGGCAGCGCGTCATGTAGTCGGCCACGTTGATCGGGCCGGTCTGCGCGATCTCGGCGCGCAGGCGTTCCATCAAGCTCATCAGCCTTCGACCTGCTCCGGCGCGACGACCTGGGGCGTCTGCCGCGACCGCCAGATCAGCCACAGGCCGAACAGCAGCATCGGGACGGACAGCAGCGTGCCCATGGTGACCACGTTGCGCAGGAAGGGCAGCATCTGCGCGTCGGGCTCGCGCACGCTCTCCAGACTGATGCGGAACAGGCCGTAGCCGACCATGAACAGCCCGGCCACCCCGCCGCGGCGTTGCAGCCACATCAGCCGGTGGGTGGCGAAGCGCAGGATCAGGAACAGGGCGAGGCCTTCCAGCGCGGCCTCGTACAGCTGGCTGGGATGGCGATACTCGATGCCGGCCTGCGGGAACTGGATGGCCCAGGGCAGGCTGGTCGGCCGGCCCCACAGTTCGCCGTTGATGAAGTTGGCGATGCGCCCGAAAAACAGCCCGATCGGCACCGCCGGCGCGACGATGTCGCCCAGCCGGAACATGTCCATGCGGTTGGCCATGGCGAACAGGATGATGGCCGTGACCACCCCGATGAAGCCGCCGTGGAAGCTCATGCCGCCCTTCCAGACCTGGAAGATTTCCAGCGGATCGTCCCAGACCAGGTTGGGCGCGTAGAACAGGATGTAGCCGATCCGGCCGCCGACAATGACGCCCAGGGTGATCCACAGGATCAGGTCGTCGATCTGTTCGCTGGTGATCACGGGCCTTTGATCGCCCCACAGCCGGGTGTTGCGCACCAGGCCGACGGCGTAGCGCCAGCCGAGCAGGATGCCGGCGACGTAGGCCAGGGCGTACCAGCGGATGGCCAGCGGGCCGATGTGGAAAATGACGGGGTCGAAGTTCGGAAACTGCACGTTTCTCTCCGGAGGAGCGTCTGGCGCCTGTGATAACTGCGATCCCCTTCGCTTTCACCCCCGGTTTCCCATATTAGGGGCGACGGCCGCGCCATTTCGCGTCCCCGAGGGCCCCGATGCAGACCAAGAACCCCTTTCTCGACGAGATCGCCAAGCTGACCACGGCGGCCGCCGGCCTTGCCCAGACAGCGGGCGAGGAGGCGAAGACCGCCTTCCGCGCCCAGGCCGACCGCATGGTCGCCGAGCTGGATCTCGTCCGCCGCGAGGATCTCGACGCGCTCAAGGCCGAGATCGCCGCCCTGCGGGCCGAGGTGGCGGCGCTCAAGGCTCCGCGAACCGCCGCCAAGCCGGCGGCCAAGCCCGCCGCCAGGCCCAAACCGGGCAAGGCGAGCGAGTAGGGCTCGCGCCCGGCAAGAACACCCCTTACGCCCACGGCGAAGCAGTCTAGGCTCCTGGTTCAAGGACGCTGCTTCCGCCGGGCGCTTCCCCGCCCGGCCACAGGTCGGAGGGATACAGAGGCCCTATGGACACGCCCCATCCCGAAGAAGACGACGCCCTGCTGGCGCTCGATCCGCTCGAAATCGTCGAGCACGTGCTCGCCGCCGAGAACCTGACCTTCGACCGGACGGACGACGGCGACCTCGCCTTCGCCCTGGCCGGCGACTGGAAGGACTACGAGCTGTGGTTCGCCTGGCGGCCGGAAGCCGACTGCCTGCAGCTGTGCCTGTCCATGGGCATGACCACGCCCAGGGCCAAGCGCGCCTCGGCCTACGAACTGCTGTCGCTGATCAACCAGCGGGTCTGGCTCGGCCACTTCGAGACCTGGGCCGAGGATGGCGAGGTGGTCTTCCGCCACGCCCTGAGCCTGCCCGGGGGCGAGCGCCCGACCCTGGCGGCGGCGGC